>SYEN01000141.1 GCA_005800795.1 Burkholderiales bacterium
CGGTCATCACCTTGGTAATGGAGGCTATGGCTGCTACTCCAGTGAGATTTTTTTCGTAAATCACGCTGTTGTCAGCGCTGTTGACCACCAATGCAGCCGTGGACTGCACGTCAAGCACATCGGGGTTGAAAACTTCTGGTGCTGGTGCTGCGACAGCACGGCGCACGATGCGGTGCTTGCCACCGGTTTGGCGCGCGGCTACTTGCTGGATGGGTTTTTGCGGCGTTTTCGCCTGTTGGGTGCTTTTCGCCCCGGCCACAGCCTTGGGCACGGTTTTTCGCTGTTGCCCTTGTTTGTTTGCAGCTGTATTGGCCGCCGCATGGGCAGCGCCGATACACAGCGCGAGCAGCCACATCGCCAGAATTCGCAGCACGCACTCCTCCAACGTTTCCTGAAATATCCCTTAAAAATACAGGGTTACGTGATTTATTTCAAGTGTCTCTTGCGTTTCCCCGGGCAGTCCGTTGCCAGCAGCACAAAAAAACTCCGCTCGGGGCGAACCCCAGCGGAGTAGAAAGAGGCCATACAGACATTCGCTCAGCACAAAGGTCTGTGACTATCGGCCTCCGAGGAGGAAAACAGGGTCGTAACATATCACCGGCAGCTTACGTTACGCTTACGTGTATTTGCGTAACGGGCGCGCCCTTCCTCGAGTGTGTCTGTCACATGGTGGTATTCTGCAAACATGCGCATTCTTATAGCTGAAGACGATCCGGTGCTGGCCGACGGCCTGACGCGTTCGCTGCGCGGCGGCGACTACGCTGTCGATTGTGTCGCTGACGGCATGGCAGCAGACCATGCGTTGGCTGCCCAAAACTACGATCTGGTCATTCTTGATCTGGGTTTGCCGCGCATTGATGGTTTTGAAGTCATCAAACGCTTGCGCCGCCGCTCGCCTACGCCGCCAGTGCTGATACTCACCGCGCGCGATGCGCTGCCGGACCGGGTGCGCGGCCTTGATCTGGGTGCTGACGATTACATGATCAAGCCTTTTGAGCTGCCGGAACTCGAGGCCCGCGTGCGCGCCTTGATCCGACGCGGCTTATCAGTAGGTAACCCATTGATTTTAAATGGTAAATTAAATCTGGATACGACAGGACACCGGGTCACGGTAGACGATCAACCGCTGGACCTGTCGGCGCGCGAACTGGGCGTGCTCGAGGTGCTGATGATGCGCAGCGGCCGCGTGGTCAGTAAAGACCAGCTCGCTGAAAAACTCTACGGCTGGGATGAAGACGTTGGCCCTAATGCGATCGAAGTCTGCGTGCATCGCCTGCGCAAAAAAATCGAACCGTCGGGGGTGGTCATACGCACCATACGCGGCCTAGGCTACCTGATGGAAAAAGATAGCGGGAAAGACGGCGTATGAACGGCAGTACCACCCTGCGCCGGCAGGTGTTGGCGTGGGTGTCCATTCCTCTGGGCATTTTGTGGATGATCAGCGCCTACATGAATTACGACATCGCCAGGCGCTATGTGACCGTCGCGTACGACCGCGCGCTGCTCGAATCCGCGCTCGACATCGGCCGTCAGGTTCGCGTGCTGCGCGGCCGCATCTACGTGGATTTGCCCGAGGTCGCGGTACAAATGCTGCGCACCCGGGAGGCCGGACATCTTCACTACATGGTTACCGGGCCCGACCGTGAATACGTCACCGGCGAGCCCGACATACGCCCGGCGCAACTGTCCAGCGCCGGGCAGGCGCTCTACTACGACGATACCTACCGCGATCAACCGGTACGCGTCGCCGCCATACAGTTGCCCGTCGAAACCGAAGACATTCGCGGACAGGTCACGGTGCATGTGCTCGAAACCCTGCGCGCACGCCGGGAACTGATCCGCGAGCTTTCACTCGGCTTCGCGGTGCCGCAGGCGCTGCTTGCCCTGCTCGCGTTTGCCGTCATCTGGTTTTCGGTAATGCGCGCGCTTTCCCCGCTGGCCGCGTTGCGACAGGAAATTGAAACGCGATCGCACCGCGATTTGTCGCCGCTGCCGGTATCGCGCGTACCCGCCGAAGTGCGGCCTCTCATAGAATCCATGAACGCCCTGCTGGATCGCTTAAGCACCGCGTTAACCTCGCAACAGCGCTTCATCGCCGATGCCGCGCACCAGTTGCGCACCCCCATCGCAGGCCTGCGCACTCAAACAGAACTGGCGCTGCGGCAGCATTCACCGAACGAGATACGCGCGACACTTACGCAGCTGCAAACCGCTGCCGAACACAGCACCCGCCTCGTCAATCAATTGCTGTCACTGGCGCGCGCCGAACCGTCGGGCGAACGCGTGCAAAACATGGAAGCGCTGGATATCGCCGGCCTCGCGCGCAGCACCACCACAGAATGGGTGCCGCGCGCGCTAGAACGCGGCATCGATCTTGGCTTCGAGGATGCCGGCGCAGGCCAAACACCAGCACATGTCGATGGCGACACATTCCTGCTGCGCGAAATGCTGGGCAATCTGATCGACAACGCCATTCGCTACACGCCGCGCGGCGGTCAGGTCACGGTGAAAATTGAAGCCTCTCCCACCGCCATCACGCTGGGTGTGGAAGACAACGGCCCCGGCATTCCCGAATCCGAACGCAATGCCGTGCTTGAACGGTTCTACCGCGTGCTCGGCACCGGCGGCGAGGGTTGTGGTTTGGGGCTTTCCATCGTGCGCGAAATCGTGCTTCGCCACGGCGGACATATTCGATTGTTGGCTGCGGCTGGCAGCCAGGGCACACTGGCACAGGTGACGCTGCCAGCCGTGGCGTAATTCTCGCTACTGGTCCTAGAGCCTGTTATGAATTTTATAAAACTTCAATTAAAACAATTACTTACGGGAAAACATTTTCCCCTCACCCCTGATCCTCTCCCGGAGGGTGAGGAGTTTTAAGCCCTTCTCCCCGCAGAAAAAGGGTGGGGAGAGCGCAGCGAGGGGGCCGCAGGCGGGAAGCGCTTTTGGATGAGCCGCAAGATCATTACAGACTCTAAGAGTCAACGGCTAAATTATCGCGACGCCGACGGCGCCTTTTCGCCTGATTCTTTGTTTTCTTCCTGCTGCAACGCCCACATCTGGGCATACAAGCCGTTTTGATCCAGCAACTCTCGGTGCGTGCCGCGCTCAACAATGCGCCCGTGATCCATCACCAGAATCTGATCAGCGTCCATCACCGTCGACAGGCGATGCGCGATTACCAGCGTGGTGTGGCCGTGGGCGATGCGCGTGAGTTCTTCCTGTATCGCTTTTTCGGATTTGGAATCGAGCGCGGACGTCGCTTCGTCGAATATCAGAATGCGCGGATTTTTA
>SYEN01000014.1 GCA_005800795.1 Burkholderiales bacterium
GCCTGGTCGAGATCGCTGACGGCAAACGAGAAGTGAAACAGCGTGGCGCTCATGGGGGCCTCCTGTGTTGTTGCGGGATGTGGCGGTAACGACGCATACGAGTGAATGCCGACTTCAACCATGGCATGCTACCCGCGCCTGCGAACGCTCGCAATCGGCGGCCACTGGCGGCAGCACGGCGCGTGCGTTTATGGATAATGGCCGTATTGAGAATCCCACAACCTCATGACAACCGGCGAAGCTTTTCCTCGGCGCCCCGATCTAGAGACGCCATCCAGGGCCGGTGCTGGCAGGACTTGCTCCAACAATGGCTACAGCCCTGATGCGCCTTTGTCGACGCCAAAGCTTACGTGGCTACCGATTCACAGCCAATTCGCTGTGAAAGTCGGTGCAATTCACCGTTGACTAACGTGCAGTCATCAGAGATCTACCTTGGCAAATACCCGGCGCAAGGCATGGCAACGCGATAATATCGCTGCAGTTCAGAGGAAAACCTACCGCTGCAACTGCGTCGCCGTCTGCGGCAGCGTGCTGATGTCCATCGACCACGGCATCGCCGAGCGGCACCAGCCCTGTTTTTTCGGCGGCAGCAGCGCGCGTTGCCGCGCGGTGCCCAGACGCAAGCCGAATTCCTGCGGATCGGCGCCGGCGGTCGTGGAATAAATCGGCGTGCCGCATTCCGGGCAAAACGCCTGTACGCGTTGATTGCCGCTTTCGGCAGTTTTCACATAGAGCTTGAGCTGGCCGCCGCTCAGCTTTAGGTTTGCCTTCTTCACACGCACGTTGACGCGGTACGCCGTTCCGGTCATAGTCTGGCAATCCGTGCAGTGACACACCGCGACCGCCTCGGGATTGATCTCTGCTGTGTAAGTGATGTTGCCGCAATGGCAGCCGCCGTCGATGTGCATGGTCATCTCCGTTGTGTGAGCCGCGCTAGCGCTTTGTCGCGCCAGCCAGCCGCGCAGCGTTGTCTTTGGTGTCGTACAGATTGATCGCCTGTTTGCCTTCGGTGGCCTTGTTCATGCGCTCGCGGATCTCTGTGGCCATCTTGTTGTTGCGCTGCACGGCGGGGCGCGCTTCCATCGCCTTGTACCAGCGCATGAAATTCGGATACTCGGCCTCGGTGATGCCGCGATCCTTGTGCATCTTGGTCCACGGGTAAATTGCCATGTCGGCGATGCTGTATTCGTCGCAGCCCATCCATGCGCTGTCGCGCGCGCGGTTGTCGAGCACGCGATACAGCCGCAGCGATTCGTTGTTGTAGCGCGCCTGCGCGTACTCCTGCGGTGTGCTGGTGTTTTCCTTGACGTAATTGTTGAAGTGATTCGCCTGGCCGAACATCGGGCCCACGTGCGCCATCTGGAAAATCAGCCACTGCATCACGTCGTAGCGCTTGCGCGCGTCCTTCGGCAAAAATTTGCCCGACTTCTCCGCGAGATAAAACAGGATCGCGCCGGACTCCATCATGGTGTAACGCCCGCCGCCGGGGCCGTCGGTATCAACAATGGTAGGAATGCGGTTGTTGGGTGAGAGCTTCAAATACTCCGGTGTGAACTGATCGCCGAGGCGGATGTTGACGTCGATGTGCTTCCATTCGATGCCCAGCTCCTCCAGCATGATCATGACTTTCTGGCCGTTGGGTGTGGGGGTTGAGTGCAGTTCAATCATGGGATTCTCCGCCGGTTGGTGTGGGTTTCGATGGTAAGCCGGGTTCTGGTGTATTCAAAGTCAAAAGTTGATTTTGCGCGCGCTGGTTTGCGGGAATCAAGAAAGGGCATTTCATCCATGCCGTATGGCGTAGCGGCGGGGAAAGCTCGCCCAAAAAATAATTAAATAAAACAGATGCTTACGAATTGTTGCGCGTGCGGACCCCGTTGGCCGGCCCCCTCCCGCACGATGCAAGCAGCGCTGAATTTCCGTCGCTATTCAACCGTTGGCCCGCGAGCGTCAGCGCGCATCATCTCCGGGCATCCTTACCGTTTTGAATGGAGATCGCCATGCCCCGACACTCACGATTTCATGTCCGACTGTGGTTCGCGCTGGTACTGGCCATCGCGCTGCCGGCCGTGGCACAGGAAAGAACGCTGGGTGATCGTCCGGCTACCGATGCCGGCACGGCACATCGTTTCGACCAGATGTTATACAAGGGCATTGTCGGCAATCTGCTGGATGCTGTACCCATGGACCCCGGCGAGCGCGTCACCCTGCAACGGACCAACGCCGTGGCGAGCGGCGCAATGTCCGGCAAATCGCTGGCGACCCTGGCCGGGTTGGCGCATCCGGGCTTTTTGATCGGTGGGCTTGTGTGGGGTTTGTGGGCCGCGTCGAACATCGAACCCGCGCCGGAAAACACGCGGCGTGTACAGCAGGTGGCTGCCGCTGCGCCAAATCCCGCCACCCCGGCGCCTGAAGCGGGCAGCACCGGCAAGGAAGAGTTTCCCGCCCTGCTGCCGCCTATTTCGATTCCACCGATGGCGTCCACCGTGACCGGCGCGAGCCCGCGCCCGCGAGTAGTACGCGTGTGGCCGGTATCTCCGCATTTGAACTGATCATGAACTCCGGGGTGCCTGCGCTGAAATGACAAGGCTCAAGTTCCCGCGTTTCCTGCCGTTGATCCACTCAACTCACAGGGAACTGTCACATGTATACACGTGCAGCTGCGATCGTACTGGCTTTTCTTCTCGTTCCGCCGGCGCACGCTGGCGGTGGCGAGCCGCATCATGAGCGCTATGTCGCCGATGCGCTGGAGATTGTCGTTACGCCCACGGGCGAAAGCGTCACGCGTCTGGTCTCGCGCAAGCGGCAAACCGTGCGTCAATTCTGGGTCGAGTCGGCACATCCGCCGCAGGGCACGCTGCTGGTGATACTGGAACCTTCGCGTGTCACCCGCGCTGCCATGATTCAGACTTCCGGCACTTCGCTGGTGACTAAGCCGTCGCATTCTTCGGCGCGCCAGCCGGGGTTGAAAAAAAACTCAAACGGGCCCCGCAAATGGGCGTGTACAGGCGGCGGGGCTACGCTGGCTATGCGTCAAGCTAAAACTCATACTCCGGTCCATCCACATACTTGAACCGCTCCAGCGCATCTGCCCGCAGGGTAAAGCTCAGCCCCGGCTTGTCCGGGGCATAAACGTAGCCGTCGCGGATGTCGTATGGCTCGTTAAACAGTTCGTTCATCATCGGCATGTAGCCCTGACTCACTTCAAGGATGTGACAGTTGGCTGCCGACAGCGCCACATGAATGCTGGCCGCAAACAACAAGCCTGATCCCCAAGCGTGCGGCGCAAGACGGATGTCGTGTGCGTGCGTTAACGCAGCGATGCGGCGGATTTCGGTGAGGCCGCCCGCGCGCGCCACATCGGGCTGCGCAATGTCGATGGCTTTGTGATCGAGCATGCTCTTGAAGCCGTAGCGCGAGAACTCGCGCTCGCCGGAGGCAATCGGAATGCGTGTTGACGCGCGCACTTCCGCCATGCCCGCATGGTTGTCGGGCGACACCGGCTCCTCGAACCACGCAATGTTGTACGGCTCCAGCGCCTTGGCGATGGCGATGGCGACCGGCGTTTCGAGGGAGGCGTGCGCATCGACCATCAGTTCGACATGGGGGCCGATGCCGCGCCGAGCAGCCTCAACACGGCGCACGCAGTTTTCAATCGAGAAACCATCACGCCCCACCACGCGCATTTTCGCCGCTGTGAACCCCTTGGCCGCGTAACCGCCCAGTTCCGCTTCGGCTTCATTGCCCGGCGCCCAGCCGCCGCTGGCGTAGCCGCGCACGCGGTCACGCGCAGCCCCCAGTGCCTGATACACGGGGATACCCATCGCCTTGGCCTTCACGTCCCACACGGCAATGTCGATGCCCGCAATCGCTTCCATCACCATGCCGTTGCGGCGGCTGGTTTCGGCTTGTGCCACACCGCGTTCCAGCGCAGGTTTGGCGCGCGAGCCGTTATACATTTTCTCGAAAATGCGCTCGGAGAACATCGGGTCCTCGCCCACCACGTCGGGCGCGAGTTCGTGTTCGACAATCGCGGCCACCACCGGCGGCGTGCCCAGCGCAGCGCCCATGCCGGTCAAACCGTTGTCGGTTTCCACCAGAATCAACGTGGCGTCACTCTTGACCTTGGTGCCAAGGTCGGTGCGGTGCTGGCGCTCCTTGGGCACCGGGTCGGACATGGCAATGGCACGAACGCGCGTGATCTTCATCGGATTCTCCTGTGAGAGATGAGGGAAGAATGATTGTAAGTATCTGTTTTAATTGACTATTTTTTAAGGCCGTTCTGCCTGCGAAGCCACGCGTATACCGATCAGCACCAGCACTGCGCCGGCAATCGCCACCGCGCTCAACACCTCGCCCAGCAGCACCCACGCAAACAGGCCCGCCATCACCGGCTGCAACAGCAGGCCCACGGAGGACAGTGTAGCGGGCAAGTGCGCAAGCGCGTAGGCGATCAGACTTTGCCCGGCGACATGCGATACCAACGCCAGCCCCAGCAGTTTCGCCCAGCCGCTATGCGTGGCCGGCAGAAACTGTTCGCCCGACAGCAGCGCCAGCGGCAACAGTATCAATGCCGTCACCGTGCTGCTCACCGCCATGATGTGCGCGGTACCGATGCTGCCGCGCAGTTTTTTCACCGTCAGTTGATAGGCAGCGTAAAACATCGCGGTCACGACCCCCAGCGCATCGCCAAGCAACGCGCGTCCGCTGCCATGCGAAAAATCGCCGCCGACCATCAACATCACGCCGGCGAGGGCCGCCACCAATCCGGTGAGAAACATCGCTGTGGGTTTGCGGCGCCAGAAAACCCACGCGGCCAGCGTCACAAAAATCGGCGCAAGATTCGCCAGCAGCACCGCGTTGGCCACTGAGGTCAGCACAATCGACCAATGCCACACCGCCAGATCGCCGGCAAAGAAAAAGCCCGCTGCGACCAACAGCCCACGTGGATTGCCCTGCACGTTGGCGTTGTCGCGCGGCCGGCTTGCATGCATCCACACCCACAAAAACGGCAGCGCCAGAAACACCCGCCAGAACGCCGTCGACACCGGCCCCGCTTCGCTTACCTTGACCCACAGTGCGGAGGTGCCGATGCAGGTGGCGCCTGCGAACAGCGCGAGTAATGCCAGCGTGCGTGCGCGAGTTTCCCCGGCGCCGGCGTCAGCCACCGTTCGGCCCGGCGTCGATCTGCTTCCAGTAACTGTCCTTGCGCGCGATTTTGCCATCGCGGATCACATAGAGGTCGCAGCCACGAACGTCCAATAGCCGGCCATCAGCGTAACGGCCGGTGGCGCGATAGGTGCCGATGACGCGATCGCCGGAGTAAATCAGATCAGTTTCGGAAAAGCGCAGTTCCGGGATTTCCTTCGCGCGCGCCGTCATGGTGGCAGCCACGGCCTCGCGTCCACGTACGATTCTGCCCTGTGGCGCATCCGGGCCAGCGGCGAGTATCCACTCGAAATCATCGGTCACGCAGTCCATCACCGCGTTGGCGTCGCTGTTGTTAAACCCCTTGCCCAGTTTTTTCAGCAGGGCCAGCGCTAGGTCGTTAGTATTGTGGGTTGGTTTGCTCATGGGATCTTCCGGTGAATCGCAGCTTGAGGGGGAAGGTGAAGAATACTCGTTTGAACGGGGCCCGCCAACGGGTGGCCAAGGGGCGGCTGCCTGGCGTTGAAATTCTATAAACCATTGATTTATTTATATTTTCATATCGCCAAGGCGCAGTCCTGCGCGGTCATTTCCAGGGGAATAGTGCGAACAGAGCATTTAAAATTCCGATCCCCGCCGCAGCGGGCATAGGGGTGCACTGCCCTTCTTTGGTCGTTAAAATGGAAGGCGCTTTACTTACTTCACTTTGGCGGCGGATTTAATTCAGCACGCCCGCAACGTCGGCGGCTAAAACTACAACGCCCGCAGCAGCGGGCGCGAGGATGAGCTTCGCTTTCTTTAGCGACTGGCGGCGCAAATCAATGCGAGCCTGATAATCATCTAGCCGGTCTCCCACCGCCGAGAGGCGGAGCAGGTACAGTGAGTTTGCCAACCACCAACCTGAACGGAGACCGAAATGCAATTTTGCGGCATAGACCTGCACTCAAACAATAGCGTTGTAGTGA
>SYEN01000142.1 GCA_005800795.1 Burkholderiales bacterium
CGCGCGCTGGCAAAAGCGGTGACCACGCCGGGGCTGGATGTGTTTTCTGTATTCAACGATGTCGGCGTGGCAGTGAAGCGGGCAACCAACAACGCGCAGCAGCCGTGGGTGGCGAGTTCGCCGCTGGAAGGCAAGTTTTTCTTTGCGGGTTCGTCGCCTGACGGGCCGGTGCCCGTGGTACCGCAGCCGGCGATGGTGGCGCTAGCGCCGCAGTCCTCGGGCCAGGTGCGCACGGCCGGCGCCCGTTTGCGCAGCACGCCGCTGACTGTGTCGGCAGATGATGCCAAGGTGATGATCGTCACGCAGAATTTCTACCGCGCCGGCTGGAACACCCAGGGCCGTGGCGGCCCGCACCAGTACGAAACCCAGGTGCACGGCGGCGGCTTGATGGTGGTCAACCCGGTGCGCGGGCTGATGTGGCAGCGCGGCGGCTCGGGCACGGTGGTGCAAGGCGGGCAAAAAGGCGCCGAGCAATACATACAGTCGCTAAACGACAAACGCTTAGGCGGCTTCGACGACTGGCGCCTGCCGACGCTGGAAGAAGCCATGTCGTTAATGATGCCGCCTGACGGCGGCCAGCCGCTGCAGACCAGCGGCGGTGCCGCCAAAGTACATCTGGCTTCGGCGTTTGAAAGTGCGGGCGCCTTCTTTATCTGGACCAGCGACCAGCAGACTCCGGGGCGCGGCTGGGTGGTGTATTACACCGAGGGCGCATGCACCACGGAAACGGTGCAATACAACGCTTACGTGCGGGCGGTGCGGTCGTTGAAGTAGTGCTTGGCCTCAAATCCGGCATACATCATCCCCACACCCCAAATCGCGATCGGCCTCCACCAGCAATGCCTCAAACGTTTCCGGCACGCGTACTGCCTTGCCGATCACGCGCGGGCTGTAGCCTTGCAGCCAGAAGCTGTTGGTCGGATGTCCGCCGCCGCACACCAGCACGATGAAGTTTTCCGGCTTTGAGGTGATCGGCCACGGGTCTTGTTTCAGGCTTTCGCGTGTGATCGAATTTGAATCGATCTCGATCCACGCCGTGCCGCCGTTACGTTTAATTTCCGACTGCGGAATGCGTGAGTTTTGATAAAAGAACTCGCGCATTTTCGGTTTGGTCCAGCCGAGCTTGGCCATGTTGTTGGCGACCACGCCGGGAATCAAAATCGCGCCCGGCGTGCCTTTTTCGTAGCCGCTCAGGTTGGTGTAATTCGGCACGCGCATGAATTCGGCAAGGCGATACATGCCTTGCGTGGCGTCTTCTTCGGGCGTTTCTTTTTTCGCGCCACGCCGCCGCGCGTTGGTGGCGCCGTTGGCGAAAAACACCGACACTGAATTGGTGTCGCGCGCGAAACCGTGGCGTTCCGTGCCATGCGTGGGCCAGCCTTCGGGCAGATTGTCTTCGTCTTCGGCGAACACCATGTTTACGCCGCGCATGCCGCCATAGTTGGCCATGGCGCCGATGCCGGGCAGTGCGCCGCCGACATTTTGCTGAATCAAGCGCAACGCGCGGCCGATGCTCGCCCCGGCGGGGCGCTGCGGGTCGGGGCCGAGACAACCGAAGCCGCTGTTCAGGCGTATCTGTTTCGCAATTGGCCCATTCACCACCACCACCGGAAATGCGCTCCCACTGGCGGCCTGCAACTGCTCGGCATTGGTTTCGGGATGCAAAAATGCCTCGACTGCCGCGATCAACACGGGCAAGTACTCGGGCCGCCCGCCCGCCATTGCCAGCGATACCGCACAGGTTTCCACCGTAGTGATGCCGCCGCGCGGCGGAAACTTGCCGATCACGTGCGTGCGCGGCAGCGGCGTGCCGCGCAGGATGCGGTTCACGCGTTCGCGCGTTGCGGGCCACAGCGGCAAGCCATCACCCCAAAAGTTGGTGATGGCGAGATGGTTGGCTTTTTCAAGGGCGCCTTCATAAGTTTCACTCTCGACCTTGAGCATGGGCGTTTCGCCCGCGCTGGCCTTGGCATGTGCCGATTGCCAGCCCGTGAGCGCGTCGTAAAACTCCTGCTTGCGACCCTCAAGGCTGGATATATCGCTGCCCGGTAAAAACATGTCGATGGGAAAGGTGATCATCGCGGCGTCGGGCGCGAGGCCCAAACCGGAAATCGCGTTGGTCATCACGCCCTTGAAATCCGCCCGCGTCAGCGTGACAGTCGGGATGCCGAGGGTTTCGATTCGGGCGGCTGCACGGCCGCACGCAGTGGCGCAGGACCCTCAAGCCGCGTTGCCAATGATCACCGCATCGACGCCACTGTCCTTCACCATCATCGCGGTTTTCTCTTCGCCGATGAGCGCGTTGCCCTGCGGGTAGGCGTCGATGGGCAGAATTTCGACGTCCGGAAAGTCTTTTTCAAACAAAGACTTGATCAGCGGCAATGTGCGATACGCCTGCCATTGTTCGTTGGTGACAATGCCGATTTTCTTACCCGCAATTGTGTCCAGGCGCGGGGCGTGCGGCTGGGTGATATCCAGCGCGCCGCTGGGGTCGTGGAATTCGAGTTGAATCATGGAATCCTCCAGATTGGTTGACGATTCATCGTAGCACGCAAGTTGCCGCCGCATGCTACGCTTTGCACATGGAACATCTGCTCACCGACACGCAACGCGCCTGGCGCGACAAGGCGCGAGACTTCGCCGAAGCCGAAATCCACCCGCGTTCGCTCGCTCGCGACCAGATCGCCGCGCCCGCTGAGACCTTCGACTGGGACTTAATCCGCAAGGGTTCAGCGCTTGGTATCCGCACCGCCGCCGTGCCTCGCGAATACGGCGGCCACGGCATCGACTTCACCACACAGGCGCTGATGATCGCGGAGATGGCACGTGCCGACAGCGCAATGGCCAAAACCTTCAGCCAGAGTTGGAAGTGGAGCCATTTGATTGTCGATCACGGCAATGCGGAACAAAAGCGGCGTTACTTTGATGCGTTTGTCGCCGACGATGAATTCGTGATGGGCGGCGGCATCACCGAGCCCAATGCGGGTTCGGACAACCGCATGCCGCCGCCGGACGACCCCAGGGCGGGCCTGCAGTTATCCGCCAGGCTCGATGGCGATACCTGGATGCTGAATGGATCGAAGTGTTACATCGCCAACGCCAACATCGGCAAGTTGATTTTTGCCTTCGCGCGTACTGATCCGCATGCGCCGGTGCAGGAGGGCACGACCATTTTCGCCGTGCACAAAGGCGCGCCAGGCTTGAATGTGGGTAAAGTGTTTAACAAACACGGCTGGCGTTTTTACCAGAACGCGGAGTTGTTTTTCGAGAACGTGCGTGTGGCGGACAGCGACCGGCTTTCCGCAATCAACGGCACGCACAAGAAGCACGGCGGCAAGAACAGCAAATTCAGCGAAATGGAATACGCCGCCAACGCCGTGGGCATCTGCGACGCCGCCATCGACATGGCCACTGCATTGGGACGCGGTACGCAACGCGCAGGCACGCGGTTGAACGAACACCAGTTATTTCAGTTAAAGCTGTCTGAAATGCATATGCACACCGAGGCGTTACGTTCATTCGTGCTGCGCGTGGCGATGGAAGCCGATGCCACCACCCTCATCTCGCACAAGCACAATGCATTTCTGATGAACTTCTCGGCCGATGCCATGCAGCGTGTGTGTTATCTCAATCTGGATGTACACCGGATAGCGCACAAGGGTGTAATCAACGCGCGTGCGGACAAGCTCGTGCGTGACGCGATCATTTGGACGCACATCGCAGGGGATTCGGTGACGCGCCTGAAAGCCGTTCAAGCATTGCTTTAAAATAGTTAATTAAATCAAATACTTACGATAATGACATGCAATGCACTGCTCACGCTGCGCACGTCCAACAGCACTCGCACCGTGCTGGACATGCTGTTGCCCGAATTTGAAAAGGCATCGGGCCACCAGGTCGAACTCATCCCCGACACGGCGAAGAACTCGCTCGCGCGTATTGAAGCAGGCGAACGCGCGGACGTTGCTGTGCTGCTCGGCAAAAACATCGACAAGCTTGCCCATCTGCAAATACTCGCGCCTGAAAGCCGCCAACCGTTCTGCCGCAGCAACATCGGAATGGCGGTGCTGAAGGGCGCGAACAAGCCCGACATCAGCACGGTGGAAGCCTTCAAACGCACGCTGCTCGCATGCCAGACCGTTGCACACACCGAGTTCGGGCCGAGTGGCGCGTATTTTCCGGGGCTGATGGAGCGGCTGGGCATTGCGCAGCAGATACGCCCCAAGGAAGTCACGCGTCCCGGCGGTTACATCGGCGTGGTGGTCGCAGCGGGCGAGGCGCAGCTGTGCTTTCAGCAAATCTGCGAGCTGCTAGCGGTGCCTGGCATCGATGTCATCGGGCCGATTCCCGACGAACTGCAATTTGACTTTGACACGCAAGCAGCGATTTTTGCGGAGTCAAAACAACTTGCCGCCGCGCGCGAATTGCTCGCGCACTTCGCGCGGCCCGAACACGCGGCAACCTTCAGACAAGCCGGGTTGATTCAGCTGCCATTGGCGCGCCAGGTCAGTGACTTGCGTGCTGCCGGCGCCGCGCCTATGCTGCAAGCGCGCTAAAGCTGTCTTCGGGGTTGTCGCTGAGGCTTTGTCCGGCTTTGGCTACTCTCGCTCCTGCAAGCCAGGCCCCGGCAACCGTACTGTGTAATTTAAATCCATCACAAGGAAAATTTTTATGCCCACCCCCCTACGCATCGGCGTCGTTGGCGCTGGCCGCAATACGCGCCTGCACCACATCCCCAAACTGAGAAAAATCGACGGTGTGGAAATCGCGGCAGTGGTGAACCGCTCGCGTGCTTCTTCGGAAAAAGCGGCCAAGGAGTTGAACATTGCGCGCGTGCACGATCACTGGCGTGATCTGGTGAGCGACCCCGGCATTGATGCCGTGGTAATCGGCACCTGGCCGTATTTGCACAGCCCCATCACGCTGGCCGCGCTCGCGGCAGGAAAACATGTGCTGACCGAGGCGCGCCTCGCGATGAACGCCGCCGAAGCGCGGCAGATGCTTGCAGCCTCGCGCGCGCGGCCCGATCTGGTGACGCAAGTCGTGCCAGGGCCAACCACGTTTCTGGCGGACGCGATGTTGATGGAATTGCTCGCGCAGGGTTACATCGGCGAGCTGCAATCGCTGGATTTGCTTGTCTCAACCGGCATGCTGGATCGCGACGCGGCTTTTCACTGGCGCATGAACCGGGATTTCTCGGGCGTGAACATCATGTCGATGGGCATCTGGTATGAATGCGTTTCGCGCTGGGTCGGCCCGGCGAGAGCGGTGATGGCTCGCACGCGTGTCGCCACACCGTACCGCATGGACAAGGAGCACGGCGAGCGGCGCTCGATCGAAGTGCCCGACCATGTGGAAGTGCTGGCGGATCTTGCCAATGGTGCGATCGCACGAATGCACTGGAGCTCGGTCGCGGGTTTCATGCCCGGCCCGGAAGTTTGGCTTTATGGCAGCGAAGGCACGCTGCGTTTGGAGCAACTGGAACGCGACAATCTGCGCCTCACTGGCGCGCGTCGGGGCGACAAGGCGATGGCGGTGATCGAAATTCCCGAGAACAAAAAATACCGCTGGCGCGTGGAGGAAGAATTTGTCGGCGCCATCCGAGGGCAGGAACCCGTGCGCCGCACGTCATTTCTGGACGCGGTGAACTATATGGATTTCACCGAGGCCGTGCACATTTCCAGCCGCGAGGGGCGGCGGGTTTACCTGCCGTTGGGATAAGCGTTTGCGGACGTTGCCGGTCGCTCACCGCAAAGTCACCCGGAAGTGCCCTCTCCCTCTCACGAGCGGGAGAGGGAGAGGGGGAGCACAGCGTTACTTTACCCACCAGTGCATCGCGTCCTGCCCTTCGCCCTGATTGCCATGCGGGCCGCCGCCGCCGCTGCGTAAAAACATTTTGCGTGCGTAACCCGCCTTGAATTTGCCAGCCAGCGCATCGACGATCCAGTCCATGCCCATCGAGTGGCAATCCATGCGCTGGCCTTGCGCCGGGAACACCGTGGTCTGGTGATAGGCGTCTTCGTAGACCCACAGTTCCTTCGGCGCTTTGATGCGGTCGTAAAAGTTGTAGACGAGTTCGACTGGGCTTCTGGCGTCGTATTCGCCCGTGGTAAGCAGCGTCGGCGCGGTGATGCCGCCCTCCTTTCCTTCGACGGTCATTTTGCTGACGATCTTGTCGAGCTCCTCCTCGCTTTTCGCGCCGGTGAGATAACCGAACAACTGTTTGTAGCGCGGCGAAAACGTGTCGAGGATGTAGTACTTGTCGAGATACGACGCCCACACGCCGGCGTTGGCCTTGATGATCGGATCTCCCATCGCCGCCGCGGCGAGGCCCCAGTGGCAACCCATCGACTGCGAGAACACGGTGATCTTGTCGGCATCGACTTCCTTGCGGCCCGCCAGCCATTTCGCCACCGCGATCACGGAACGTTCATAGTTGTCGGCGGTGAGTTTATTGCCGCGCAGATTGCTGGTGCCCTGCCCGGGACCATCCATCACCAGCAAATGCATGCCGCGATCGAGCGCGTGATTGACCTGCGGATCGGGATAAATCTCCTTGGTCATGTCGCAACCCGGTATGAAAATCACGCAAGGCGCTTTCGGGCGGCCCTTGAGCAGATGGAAGTTGCATTGCAGTTCCATGCCCTCGAACGGAATTTCCACGCGCTCCATCGGGTACGGCGAGAGCTCCATCACCTTTTCATAGTTGGCGATGCAACGGCCATGCAGGTAACGCTTTTCGTCATTGGTCTCAAGCACCGGGTGCTGCGCAGCGGCGAACTGCGCGGAGGCCTTGTAATACAGCTCGAACGCTGTCATGCGGTGACCGGCGGCTTCTTCCTCTTGCGCCACACGCTCCATGCGCTGCGCGATGCGGCCGACATGCTTGGAAATCTGCGCATGGCTTTTCACGCTCGCCGGGAAGTTTCGGCCGTCGGCATCCCAGTGGAACACACGGCCGGTTTCTTTCACCACATAATCAAAAATCCACTGTTGACGGTCGCGGTCTAAACGGGGGGTACGCATGGTTCTAATTCTCCTTGGTTGAATTTGCTGTGTTAATTTTTACGGTTATCAACACGTCATCATACCGTAGCTTGGATCGGATCAATTGGCTTTAAGGCCAATCTCCTTCATCACCTTGGCAAACGCGGCGATATCGTTGCGCAGCCGCTTTTCGTGTTCTTCGGGTGTCGTTGTCGCCACATGGATACCCACGGAATCCAGGCGTTCCTTGAGTTCGGGCAGATGTAGTACTCGAGAAATATCCGCGCCGATTTGCCGCCGCAGTGGCAGCGGCGTGCCGGCGGGCGCGTAGACAGCGCTCGCACCGACCAGTGTCCACTCGGGCAACACATCAGCGATCAGCGGCACACCCGGCAGCACCGGATGCCGCTGCATCAGCGCCACCACTTTGCCATCCTTGATCAGGGATTGCGCCACCAAAACAGAGACCACGGTGAAATGCGCTCGGCCCGCCGCCACTTCGATCAGCGCCTCGCCCGAGCCTTTGTAACTCACATGCTGCGCCTTGACGCCGGCGGCGATGCGAAAGCGCTCCGAGTTCATGTGATCCATACCGCCCGCGACGGGGGAGGCAAAAAAGATTTTGCCGGGTCGGGCCTGTGCGTACGCCGCCAACTCTTTGGCTGTTTTGACGCCCATGCCCGGCCCCACCACCACCACGGAATTGGGGGTGTAAAGCTCCGTGACGCCGGCGAAATCCTTCAGTGTGTCGTAAGGCAGATTGGCAAACATCACGTGGCGCACGGCAATGGATCCCGACACAAACAATAGCGTGTAACCGTCGGGGTTCGACTTGGCGACAGTGCTGTTGGCAAGGATGCCCTGCCGGTTGTCGATCACGATGGACTGTTTCCAAAACTCGCCCAACTTGGGTGCGATCAGCCGCGTGGTGGCATCTAGCCCCGTTCCGGCAGCAGCCGAAACCATGATGCGCACCGGCTTGACGGGAAAGGCCTGTCCCGAGCCAGCCGAAGGTGTTTGCTGTGCTGGCGTGGCCGGCGCAAACAAGGCGGCGCAGACAAGACCACACGCGAGGTTTGCGCGTTGGTAACAAAGGTTGCGGGCAACGGCAACGAACCTCTTGGGTGTATCGGGCAACGCGAATATACGATTCAAAATACGCGGGAGACCGGCCTTGACCATATCTTCCTCCATTCACTGATCGTGCACGGGTTGCCCCGCAGTTGTTATTTCTTCACCAGTTTTTGCACCCGCCAGTTTAACGTGTCGGCGATATAAATGTCTTCGTTGGCATCGAGCGCGATGAAATGCGCCTCGCCGTATTGATTGAGGCCCTTGCCCTGACTGCCAGTGATGCCGAGCACGTTGCCATGTTCGTCGAGCTTCATGACTTTGCCGGCGTGGCCGTGCGCCATCATCATGTGCGAGTTATCGTTGCACATGGCCAGCCCGCACGGCGTGCCGGGGTGGCTGGTCTCGCGCACATAGTTGCCATCGTCGTCAAACACCTGGATGCGCTGGTTGGAGCGATCGGCAATATATAGCAGGCCCTTGCCGTTCATCACGATGGAATGCGGCTGATCGAATTTGCCTTTTTCCTTGCCGGTGCCGCCCCAGCTTTTTACGTAGTCACCATTGGCCGTGAATTTGTGCACCAGATTGTCGGCCTTGCCGTGGCCCTGTGTCACGTAGACTTCGCCGTCAGGTCCAAAGGCGAGATCGTTGGGTTCGTCGAAACATTTCAAATGCCCTGCGTGATGCCATTCGCCCGCGCGGCCCGCCACGCCGAGCACCATGAGGATGCGTCCATCGGCATTCATTTTCACCACGATATGCGCGCCGGTGTCGGTGCACCAGATGTTGCCCTCGCGGTCGATACGCAGCCCGTGTGGCAGAGTGAAAATACCGCGGCCCATGGTGCGCACATGATCGCCGTTGCTGGTGAACTCCATCAACGCGTTTTCACTGCGGTTGAACACGAGGATGTGATTTCTGATGGTAATCGCCACACCCGAGCACGGCCCAAAATTTACGCCGGGCGGCAACTTGAAAATATCGGCGACAGGCAGGTAGCCGAGGTCGGGAATCGTGGTGGTCATGAATGATCCATGGTTGCGAAAATTGAGGGCGCAGCGTAACAAGTCTTGTCAGATACAAAAAATGTTAAATTAAATCAGATACTTACAATGCATCCCAAAAGGGGTGCGCAGAACGACTGCTACGATCGCGCGCCAGGCATAGCCTGTCCAATGCCCATCTTGCCGCCGCGCCTGACCGAACGCCTTGGCCAGCAAGGGGTGATCGAAGCACACCCCGATGGCGATGCGCTTTTGGCTTCATCGTGATCCATCGCGATCTCACCATCCGTCTATGCCAACTTGCCGTTTGACACCACGCGCGATCTGTCGCGTATTGAACGAAGCGGAAATTCAACAGCGTTTCTCCGTGCTGGGCATGGAGTCCGCGCCGGGCACGCCAGAACAACCCGATATATTTCTTGCTGCGCAGATCGCTCTGGCGGTGCAGTGGGAGAAAAAGGCGGGGATAGTGGCGCGTTAGCCGCTGCCTTCCCAATTGCGTGAAATGCGTTCAAAATGCCCCTGCAATTTCCTTTGGCACACAAAAAAAAGGAGCGCTCACATGGCAGTCAGAAAACTGGGGCACGTCGGCATTTTCGCGCAGGATTTCGAGAAAATGCGCAATTTTTATTCAAACACCATTGGTCTCACGGTGACGGATGAGACACCGACGGCGGCATTCATGAGTTCCCGGCCCGAAGAAGAACACCATGAACTGCTGGTCGCCAAGGCGGGCGATGGCCAACGCACCCACATGCAGCAGTTATCGTTTAACTGCCAGAGCCTGGCGGACATCCGCGGCTACTATCAGAAATTCAAGACGCAGGGCGTACGAGTCGCCCGCGCGGTATCGCATGGCAATGCCGTGGGCCTTTACTTCTATGATCCGGAGGGCAATTACTGCGAGCTTTACTGGACCACGCCGTTTAAGGCGCGCCAGCCCTACGGTGTGGCGGTGGATTTAACGCAACCTGAAAACGAAATTCTGCGTGTCATTGAAGCAGACGTAAAAATTCACGGCGCCACCGGGCATCGCGACCCGGAATCGTTTGTCCGTCAACGCGAGCAGTTCATACAAGACGGCATGCAGGTGTAAGGTCTAGCCCGTCGATCGGCGAGGCAATTGCTACGTCCGCATCCCCTGGCAGCGGTTATTGTTCTGCGCGTATTCCCGCGTTGCGGATCAGGGGAAACCACTTGTCGATTTCGGCCTTGTGATACTTTGCCAGCGCTTGCACGGTCTGTTCTGCCTTGGACGGAATTTCCTGCCCGAGGTCGATAAAGCGCGTTCTCACGTTGGCGTCGGCCAGTGTATCCACAAATGCCGCGTTCAACTTGGTGATGATGTCGCGCGGCGTTTTTGAAGGCGCCCAGATGCCATGCCACACCTCCGTGTGCAGGCCCGGCAAACCCGCTTCGTCCACCGTGGGAATCTCCGGTGCTGCTGCCTGACGGGTTTTCGCAGTTACCGCGTAGGCGCGCAGTTTGCCCGCGCGCACCTGCGTAATCGAACCGCCGATTTGCGTCACATACAGATCGACCTCTCCCGACAGCAGCGCCTGAATTGCGGGTGCGCCGCCGCGATACGGGATGAATTCCGTCTTAAGCCCCAGCCGGTTCAAAAAGTAAATGCCGCCAATATGCGAAGAGCCGCCGACGCCGCCGGTGGCAAACTTGTACTTGTCGCTGTTGGCTTTTATCCACGCAATCAGTTCCTTGAGGTCTTTGGCCGGCACACCCATTTTCGACACGATCAATTGCGGATTGGTGGCGATCATTGCTATTGGCGCCAGGTCCTTGAGCAGATCGTAATTGAGGTTGTAGTACGCGCCGTTCACCACGTGCGTGCCCCAGTGTCCAATGGAGAGCGTGTAACCATCGGGCGCGGAACGCACCACGCGTCCGACACCGATGGTGCCGCCCGCGCCGGTGATGTTATCCACCACGATGGTTTGGCCGAGATAGCGGCGCAGCGGGTCGCTCATGATGCGCGCCAGCGTGTCAGTGGGGCCGCCGGCGGAGAACGGCACGACGATCGAAATCTGCTTTGCTGGCCACGCCTGCGCGTACGTTGGCACAGGGGCGGCCAAGTTGACTGTCAGCAAACCAGCGATTCCACAAATGACCCGTAGCGCTTTCATATCATTCTCCTTGTCGATTGATATTAAGACTGCTGGTTTGACCCGTTGCTTATTTCACCTCTATTTTGCGCGCCTTTGTCACGCGCCGCCACTTGTCGATTTCTTCCGCCACGTGGCGCGTCATGTCTTCCGGGCTGCCGGGTTTCATGTCGCCGCCTGCATCGGTAAACTGTTTGATGACGTCGTTGGTGAACAGGGTCGCATGCAGTTCGCGGTTTAACCTGTTGATTACCGGCCGGGGTGAACCGCCAGTGGCGCCCATGCCCGCGAACGAGGTGACGTCATAGCCCGGCAACACTTGCGATACAGGCGGCAGTTCGGGTATTTGCGGGGAGCGGTCTTTGGAGCAAATCGCAATCGCACGGATGCGCCCGGCACGCACATGCGGGGATGCGCCGGTCAACGTCATGAACATGAAATTCAGCCGCCCACCGATCATGTCGGTAAGCGCCTCGGCGCTGCCTTTGTAGGGAATGTGCACGGTTTCCGTACCGGCCATTGAATCAAACAATTCAGCCGCGAGATGAAATACCGAGCCAATGCCCACTGAGCCGTAATTCAGTTCGCCCGGATACTTTTTCGCCAGCGCAATCAGTTCTGCGGTGTTTTTCGCTGGCGTATCGTTGCGTACCGTGAGGACAAAAGGGTAGGTCACGATGGTGGTGATCCACGCAAAATCTTTCAGCGCGTCGTACGGTGTTTTCACCGACGCCGCGTGCGCCGTGAACGCGCCGCTGATAAAAATCAACGTGTATCCGTCGGGCGTGGCTCTGGCCACCAGATTGGTGCCGATGGCGCCACCTGCGCCGGGGCGATTCTCGATGATGAACGGCTGGCCGAGGCGCTCGGTGAGCTTGGGCGCCAGCACACGCACCAGAAAATCAGAACTGCCGCCGGCTGCGAAGCCAGACACGATACGCACCGGGCGCAGCGGGTAATCCTTGACCGGGTCGGCAGCGCGGGTCGCCGCTGGCGACAGCGCTGCCATTGCCGCACAGGCGGCGAGCCAGCATTTCATCCGATCACGCGTGAGTCGCATCCGCCCGCCTAAATCAGTTTCACCAACTGCTTGCCGAAATTCCTGCCGTTCATCAAATCGATAAATGCCGCGGGGGCGCTATCCAATCCCATGGCTATGGTCTCGCGGTACTTGAGTTTCCCCTCGTGCACCAGTTCCCCGAGCCCGGCCAGCGCAGGCCGCCACAAATCCATGTGATCCGAAACGATGAAGCCGCGCGCCTGAATGCGATTCACCAGAAAGCTGCGAAAGTTATGCACGCTCAGCGCGCCTGGATCGTTGTAGCCGGAAATTTGCCCGCAGATGACGATGCGCGAAAAAGCATTCACGCGCCCGAGCACGGCGTCGAGCGTGGGGCCGCCAACGTTGTCTAAG
>SYEN01000143.1 GCA_005800795.1 Burkholderiales bacterium
ATGGCGCTGCACGAAGTCGGCTCCAACAACCCGGATGGCGTGGATATCAAGCAGAACAAGGACGAGAAGGGCATCCCGGTCGACGGCATCCCGTTCTTCCCGTACTACGTGGTGAAGGACATCCTCGGGGTGGTGGTGTTCGCGTTGGTGTTCTGCCTGATCCTGTTCTTCGCGCCGGAGATGGGTGGTTACTTCCTCGAGTACAACAACTTTATTCCCGCCGATCCGCTGAAGACGCCGCCGCATATCGCGCCGGTGTGGTACTTCACGCCGTATTACTCCATCCTTCGCGCCACTACCGAAGATTTCATGTGGGTGCTACGCATCGGCGTCGTGCTTTACTCGCTGCTGATACTGTTTACCGCGCGAGGTTGTCTGCCCAAGTTGCTGGCGGGGATGGTGGCGCCCGTGGTGCTGATTGCCATGGGTGTGATCGAAGCCAAGGTGTGGGGTGTGGTGTTGATGGGTGTGGCCACGCTGATTTTCTTCCTTATGCCGTGGCTGGATAAAAGTCCTGTTAAATCAATACGTTATAAAGGTCCGTATTCCCGCTGGGCGCTGACCCTTTTTGTGGTGGTGTTCCTGGTGCTGGGCTACTACGGTACACAATCGGTCACGGCTATGGGCACGCTGATTTCGCAGATCGGCACGCTGCTTTATTTTGCGTTCTTCCTGCTGATGCCGTGGTACACGCAAATGGAGCAAACGCTGCCGGTCCCCGACCGGGTTACGGGGTAAGGAGAGCGAACATGATTAGAAAAATAATTGCCGCCTTGCTGCTTGCCCTTTCACCAGCAATCGGTTTTTCCGCAGGTGACAAGGTGTATCTTGATCGTGCACCGATCAACGCCAGCGACAATGCCTCGTTGCAGCGCGGTGCGGCGTTGTTCATTAACTATTGCCTTAACTGCCACAGCGCGAATTACATGCGCTACAACCGTCTGACGGACATCGGCCTGAACGACAAGGAAATTCTCGAAAACTTTGTCGCGCCGTTCACCGGCGGCAAGGTCGGCGATCTCATGAAAAACACCATGGACGCCAATGAATCCAAGGCGTGGTTTGGCGCGCAGCCGCCCGATTTGACGGTAATCGCGCGTTCGCGCGCGTCCGGCGATGGCTCGGGTGCGGACTGGTTGTATACCTATTTGCGCACGTTCTACCGCGATGCCTCGCGCCCGACGGGCTGGAACAATGTCACCTTCCCCAACGTTGGCATGCCGCACGTGCTGTGGGAGCTTCAGGGTGAGCAGGAAATGAAGCCCACGCAGGTGCGTGGCGAGGGCTTCATGGCCACCGTCGACAAGCCCGTGCTGGTCAAGCCCAGCAAGCTGTCTGCGCTGGATTACGACCGCGCGGTGGCGGACTTAGTGAACTATATGGTTTACATGGGCGAGCCGGCGGCCAAGAGCCGCAAGAACATCGGCCTGGCTGTACTGATATTCCTCTCGCTGTTGTTGCCGCTGGTTTACGCGCTGAAGAAAAATTTCTGGAAAGACGTGCACTGAAGCACCGTGAAACGTGAAATGCGCCGGTGCGTAGTTCACGATTTGCTTTTCGCCATTCACGAAGTAGGTATTTCTTATGATGACTCTTTACTCGGGCACGACCTGCCCTTTCAGCCAACGCTGCCGCATCGTGCTCTACGAAAAGGGCATGGATTTCCAGATCGTCGATGTCGATCTGTTCAACAAGCCGGAAGACCTGGCGGTGATGAATCCGTACAACCAGGTGCCGGTGCTGGTGGAGCGTGATCTGATTCTGTATGAGTCGAACATCATCAACGAATACATCGACGACCGCTTTCCGCATCCGCAGTTGATGCCCGCCGACCCGGTGATGCGCGCGCGCGCGCGGCTGTTTCTTTACCGCTTCGAGAACGAGATGTTCAATCATGTGCATGCCATTGAAAAAGGCACACAGAAGCAGGCGGAAAAAGGCCGTCAGGTGATTCGTGATGCACTGACGCAGATTGCCCCGGTGTTCGCCAAACAAAAATTCATGCTTGGCGATGAATTCACCATGCTTGATGTGGCCATCGCGCCGCTGCTGTGGCGTCTGGATCACTATGGCATCCAGTTGCCCAAGCAGGCTGCACCGCTGATGAAATACGCCGAGCGCCTGTTCAGCCGCCCGGCGTATATCGACGCGCTGACCGCGTCTGAGAAGGTCATGCGCAAATAATTGCCTACTCATGCCCGAACGCTCTACCAAACCCTACCTGATCCGCGCCATCCACGAGTGGTGCGCGGACTGCGGCTATACGCCGTATTTGTCGGTGAAGGTGGATGCGCAAACGCGTGTACCGATGGAATACGTTAAAAACGGCGAGATCGTTCTTAATTTGAGTTACGACGCTACGCACAAACTCACCATCGATGTCGAAGGTGTGCGGTTCGCGGCGCGCTTTGGCGGGGTGTCGCGCGAGTGCTCCGTGCCGGTGGGTGCGATTACCGGTATTTTTGCGCGCGAGAACGGGCAGGGGTTATTTTTCGAGCCAGAGAGCGAAACCGGCACGGGGGTGCCAGCGCCTGCCGCGCGACCGGGCGCCGAGCCCGAACCTACGCCGCCACAGCGGCCCCGTCTGCAGGTCGTTAAATAGCGTTGGCGCCTTGATGCGCTTTTCAGTCCATGCTGTATTGCTGCTTCCTGCTTTGGCGGGGTATGCAGCGCATGCTGCTGACCCACCGTTTCCTGCCAAACCCATACGATTCATTCTCGGTTATCCGCCCGGCGGCGCCAGCGATGCCGTGGCGCGGCTGATGGCCGGCCCGCTGACCGCACGTCTGGGCCAGCAGATAGTCATCGACAACCGGCCCGGCGCGGGAGGCAATATCGCGGGCGAGATCACCGCGCGCAGCGCACCCGACGGCCACACCTGGTTTCTTGGCAATAACGGCATCTTGGCCACCAATCAGGCGCTCTACGCCAAAATGCCTTTTGATTCGCTGCGTGATTTTGCCACCGTGGTGCTGATCGCCACGCAACCCAGCGTACTGGTTACGCACCCCTCGTTGCCGGTGAAAAACGTCAAAGAGCTGGTGGCGTTGGCCAAGGCGCGGCCGGGACAACTGAACTACGCCTCGTCGGGCACCGGCACGGTCGGGCATCTGGCCGGTGAGTTGCTCAAGGGCGCGGCGCAAGTGAGTTTTCAGCATATCCCTTACAAAGGTGGCGGCCCAGCGGTGATTGACTTGATGAGCGGCCAGGTGCACTTCATGTTCGCCACTGCGTCTTCGGTGATGCCGCATACCCGCTCGGGCCGTCTGCGTGCGGTCGCGGTGACCTCCGTACAGCGTTCCCCATCGGTGCCGGAGCTTCCCACGGTGGCGGAATCCGGGCTGAGCGGATTTGAGGCGCTGACCTGGCACGGCATCGTGGTACCGGCTGCCACGCCGCAGCCAGTGGTCGCCCGTATCAACACCGAGTTCAACGGCGCGCTGGCGGCCAGCGAGTTGAAAGAGCGCCTTGCCGCGCAAGGTGTCGAGGCGCGCGGTGGCAAGCCTGAGGAGTTCGCGGCCTTCCTGCGCACGGAAATTCCCAAATGGACGAAGGTAGTGCGCGATTCTGGCGCCAAGGCCGATTAATAAAAATATCAATAAAAACAAATACTTAAGTAGTTTCCGGGCAGAAGAAGATAACTCTCCTACAATACGCGTGCTGTAGAGTTGCCTTAACCATCCGTAGCAAACGATAGCCGCGTGTTCAGCGGCAGTCGCAGCGCGATAATTGCGTTTGGCCATTCCCTTCATTAGACAAGGAGCCCCATCATGATGTCACCTGACGAAGTTGCAAGACTGGTGCCGGCAGAAACCGCCAAATTCCGTTCACCCATACCAACGCAGGCGGTGTCCAGCGACGAATTCGTGCCTGGACCGCAAACCGAAAAGCAGCGCGAGTTCGAATCGCGCGTTAAACAACTCGGCAGTGAACTCGCGAAGAAGCAGGGCATCTCGCGCCGCTCGTTCTTCCAGGGCGCTGCCGGTATGGCCGCCGCGTTCGTGGCAATGAACGAAACCTATGGCCCGATGTACGCCGTCAGCAAAGCCGAGGCGGCCACGCCGGAGATGGCCAAAGAGCGCGCCGATGGGTTGAAGAACCAATTCATTATGGACATGCACACGCACTTCTTGCGCGACGACACGCGGCTCGAAGGCTTTGTGCGTTCGCGCGAGGCGGTGGGCAAAGCGTCGTGGAATCCGGCGCTGGTGGGCAAGCCGCAGACCATCGACGACCTGAAGTTCGCCAACTACTTCAAAGAAATCTACATGGACAGCGACACCAAGGTGGCGTTGATCTCCGGTTCCGGTTCGGAAGAGCCGCGCGACTGGTTTCTCACCAATGAAATGAAAGCCGGCGCGCGCGCCGACGTCAACAAAAAAGCCGGCAGCAAGCGCATGTTTTCGCACGCGATATTCATGCCGGGTACACCAGGCTGGCTGGAGAAGGTGGATCGCGATTACGAAGTCAACAAGCCCGATTCATTCAAGGGCTACACCGTTGGCGACAACACCAACAAGCAGCTGTCCAAGCACCCCTGGCGTATGGATGATGAAAAGCTGTTGTATCCGTTTTACGAGCGGCTGGTGAAGTGGAGCAAAACCACGCCCAGCCTTGCCAACGTGTGCGTGCACAAGGGGCTGTATCCGCCCAACACGGTCAAGCAGTTTCCGAACTTGCTGGATTACGCTGATGTGCGCGATGTGGCCAAGGTGGCGAAGGATTGGCCGCAGCTTAACTTCATCATTTACCATTCGGGATTCCGTTATACCGGTGGCGCATGGCCCGTGGGCTGGGAGCAGTTTGAGAAAACCGGCCGCGTCGATTGGGTGACCGATCTGGCAGAAATCCCCGCCAAGCACGGCGTGAAAAACGTCTATGGCGACTTGGGCCAGATTTTCGCGCAAAGCACCATTGCCGAACCGCGGCTGTGCGCGGCAATGATGGGCCAGTTGATCAAGGGGCTGGGCGCAGACCACGTGGTGTGGGGCTCCGACGCGATCTGGACTGGCGCGCCGCAATGGCAACTCGAAGCACTGCGCCGTTTGGAAATCCCCGAAGAAATGCAAAAGAAACACGGCTTCGCACCCATGGGCGCTGCCGATGGCCCGGTCAAGCGTGCCATCCTCGGCGAAAACTCCGCGCGGTTATATGCTTTCACTGTCAAACAGCGCGCCGCGCTCGAAGGCGATGTGGTCGCAGTGGCCAAGGCCGATTACGAGAAATATGGCGAAGGCCGCACCAACCTGCGGTATGGCTATATGCAAAAGCCGCGGGCGTAAATACGAACGCTTGCGGCGTAAGGTTTTCGTTTGACGGTAAAATGGCGTCACTGCGTGTGACGCCATTTTTTTGTAAACGAGCAATACCAACCTCGTCGTTCCCGCGAAGGCGGGAACCCATAACCCTGCGCCATATGGCACATTGTATGGATTCCCGCCTTCGCGGGAATGACG
>SYEN01000015.1 GCA_005800795.1 Burkholderiales bacterium
AAGTATTATTTCCCGATGTATCTGAAGGAAATCGAATACCGATACAATCACCGCAACGACAACGTTTTTAAGCTTTTCTTGAAACTCTACTTTGGTTACGTTTCGCCCTAATTACCTTGTTTTATATGAATAAATTGCCAGAGTTGGGTGCGTTGGTTTTGGCGTGCACGGCGCTGCTGACTCCGTCCGCCGCTGCGCAATGGAAAGACTGGGACTACGATCTCGATCAGGAAAAAAAGCCCTGGTCAGAAATGCAAACGCAGTTGCCGCCGTATCCCAAGCCCGAGAACCTGCTCAAGTTCGATACCGGCTCCAACATCGGCCACGATTTTTTTCTGGATACGGCATCGCTTTCAGTGGGCGCGGACAAGGCTGTGCGCTATACGCTGGTGGTCAAAACCAGCGGCGGTGCCACCAACGTTTCATTCGAGGGTGTGCGTTGCGAAGATCGGCAGTATCGTGTCTATGCCTTCGGCCACGCCAACGCGCAGTGGTCTCGCGCACGCAATGCCGGCTGGCGTGAAATCGTGGTGCGCGAGGTGAACGGCCATCACAATGTGCTGTATCGCAAGTACCTGTGCTCGCAGACGCGCATACGGGAAGCGCAGAGCGTCAAAGAAATCGTTGCGTCGATCAAGCGCGGCGGACAGCTCGCGCCGGGGGAGTGATCTCCGCGCGCTAAAGCAGCACGAGATCGTCACGGTGAATGAGCTCGGCTTCGCCCACGTAGCCGAGCTTCGCCTCGATCTCGCTCGACGGCGTGCGTAAGATGCGCCGCGTTTCCGACGCGCTATAGTTGACCAGGCCGCGAGCGATTTCACGGTTGCAGTCATCATGGCACGCCACGACTTCGCCGCGCTCGAATTCGCCCGAGACATCATAAACACCAATCGGCAGCAGGCTCTTTCCGCCCGATAGCAGCGCATTCACCGCACCCGCATCCAGCATCAGCCGTCCGCGTGTCTGCAGGTGGTCAGCGAGCCACTGTTTGCGCGCGGCGAGCGTGGCGGATTTCGCCAGTAGCAACGTGCCGATGCGCTCGCCCTGCGCCAGCCGCACCAGCACGTCCGGTTCATGACCGGAGGCGATCAGGGTATGCGCACCGCCGCGTGCCGCGCGTTGGGCCGCGGCGATCTTGGTGAGCATGCCGCCTTTGCCGATGCTGCTGCCGGCCCCACCTGCCATTTTTTCAAGTGCAGGATCGCTGGCGTCGGCTTCGGTCACCAGTGTCGCATCCGGATTGCGGCGCGGGTCGGCGCTGAAAAGCCCGGTCTGATCGGTGAGGATCACCATCACGTCAGCTTCCACCAGATTGGTCACCAGCGAACCCAGCGTGTCGTTGTCGCCGACCTTGATTTCGTCAGTGGCGACGGTGTCGTTTTCGTTGATCACCGGAATCACGCCCAGTTGCAACAGCGTGCGCAGCGCCGAGCGTGCGTTCAGATAGCGCTTGCGATCGGCCAGGTCGTCATGCGTGAGCAAAATTTGCGAGGTGAGCAGATTGTGCTGGCGAAAACAGGTTTCGTACGCCTGCGCCAGACCCATCTGCCCGACGGCAGCGGCCGCCTGCAGTTCGTTCACCGCGTGCGGGCGCTTGGTCCAACCAAGGCGCTGCATGCCTTCGGCGATTGCGCCGCTGGAGACCAGTACTACTTCACGGTTCATTTTGCGCAATTGCGCTATCTGCCCGGCCCAAAGTGCCAACGCAGCGTGATCCAACCCTTGTCCTTGATTGGTGACGAGACTGGAGCCGACCTTTACGACAAATCGTCGGGCGGTTTTTAGCGGCGTGGACATGACAGGGTGCGGGGCTTAGTGTGATTCAAACAGCAGTTGCCATTGCTTCGGCCACGACTTCACGTGGCAGGCTGTCGAGATAATTCATGATGGCTTGCACCAACTCGTTACAGCCCGCGCCGGAAATAGCCGATATCACAAATACTTCGCCCTTCCAACGCAGCCGCCGCACGATACTTTTCGTGAGCTTATCGCGCTCCGCATCGTCCAGCAGATCTGCCTTGTTCAAAATCAGCCAGCGTGGTTTGCGGTACAGCGCCTCATCATACTTGCGCAATTCCTTCACGATGGCTCGCGCATCCGTCACCGGATCAGCACTTTCGTCGGGCGGCACGATATCAATCAAATGCAGCAACAGCCGTGTGCGCGCGAGATGCCGCAAGAACTGGTGACCGAGGCCCGCGCCTTCGGCTGCGCCTTCGATCAGGCCCGGAATGTCGGCAATTACGAAGCTGCGGTTCATGTTGGCACGCACCACACCCAGATTCGGATGCAGCGTGGTGAAGGGATAATCCGCAACCTTCGGTTTGGCGGCCGACACCGCGCGGATCAGCGTCGATTTACCGGCATTGGGCATACCAAGCAAGCCCACGTCCGCCAGTACCTTAAGTTCCAGCTTGAGCGTAAGCGTTTCACCGGGGTCGCCGCGCGTGAACTGACGCGGCGTTCTGTTAGTGCTTGATTTAAAATGCAAATTTCCAATGCCGCCTTTGCCGCCTTTGGCGATCAGCGTACGCTGTTGGTGATGCGTCAGATCCGCCAGTACAGCACCGCTTTCGGTGTCGGTGATGACCGTGCCCACCGGCATGCGCAGACCGATGTCGTCGGCACCACGGCCATAGCAATCCGCGCCCCGGCCCTTTTCGCCGTTCTTGGCGCGGTGTATGCGTGCGTAACGGTAATCGATCAACGTATTGATGTTGCAATCGGCAATTGCGTAAATGCTGCCGCCTTTTCCGCCGTCGCCGCCGTCCGGCCCTCCAAAGGGCATGAACTTCTCGCGCCGGAAGCTGGCGACGCCATCCCCGCCCTTGCCGGCGTGAACCTCGATGGTGGATTCGTCGATGAATTTCATGGTGTCGTCAGCTTACTGCAATCCGCAAAAAACCCACAGAAACAAAAAAGCCCTGTCGGCGACAGGGCTTGTAGCCGGCGCAGGAGTTAAATCAGGCCGGTTGTGCGGCCGCTACAACACTCACGAACGTATGGCTTTGCGGCCCTTTTTTGGCGAAATCCACGCGACCGGTGACCTTGGCAAACAGCGTGTGATCGCGGCCCATGCCAACATTGTCGCCCGCATGCATGCGCGTGCCGCGCTGACGTACGATGATGCTGCCCGCCGGAATCAGCTCGCCGCCGAAGGCCTTTACGCCCAGACGTTTCGACTCGGAATCGCGCCCGTTACGTGAGCTGCCGCCTGCTTTCTTATG
>SYEN01000144.1 GCA_005800795.1 Burkholderiales bacterium
CGGCTCCACCAAGAGCTACGAAGACGTGCGCCAGCACAACGAAGCGGTGAACCGCCTCGACTTCATCGAAGGCCGCGAAGAAATCACTGCTGACTACGCACCCGGTGAAGTGATCAACGTCACGCAACACGACGGCAGCGTACTGCGGCTGCGCAAACTATCCGCCGATCACGACCCCACCGACCGCATCAAGACCATGAACTACGTTCAGGAGCATGCGGCCAAAGGCGAAGTTGTAACCGGTTTGCTATATATTGATCCCAGTGCGGTGGATATGCATCAACATCTGAACACGGTGGCGACGCCGCTGAATCAGCTGACTGCGAAGGAATTGTGTCCCGGTTCCTCAACACTGGAGCGCATCAACGCAGGCTTGCGCTAGCGAAAAACGTAACCCATTGTTTTTAAACAACAATCCCGGCCATGCCGGGATTGTTGTCTGGGGCTGGAGAATACTGCTTGCGTCTTACCCGGTTATTTTTGCTTACCACCTGCGTGCTACTCACGCTGGTGTCTGTCATGCTCGTGCGATCGGTGATGCAGGAGTGGAACACGGTCAGCGCTGCCTTGCGCGGCCTGCGCGCGATGGAACTCACTGCGCTCGCCATGACCATTGCCGAAAAAGCGTCTTTCGAGCGTGGGCCATCTATCGCCGCCATGGGAGATACCGACGCGCCCACACCCGCCTTACAGGAGCGTCTGGCCAAGGCCCGTACTGTCAGTGACGCCGCGTTTGATGCCGCGTTAAAGGCACTGGAGCATTCCGCCCGCGACGAACACCGGGCCGCCATCGCCCAGATCGAGAAAGCACGCAGTGAACTCGCGCAGGCCCGGCAAAAGGTCTCCCGTATTGCCGCGTTACCGCATGCCGAGCGCACAGCGCCAGGCACCCGCTTCACGCGCGAACCCATCGACCAGATGTTTGGCGTAGTCGACATTGCGCTGGAAGCCGTAACCATTCTGTCAGCCGATGCCGAACGCGTGTATCCGGAACTCACGCAACCGCTGGTGGGCGCGCGGCTCGCGGCAGAATTGCGTGAATATGCAGGCCGTCTCGGCTCGCAGTTCACCAGCCCCATTGGCGCACGCCAACCGCTGGGCATTCAGGAACGGCGCGACATCCCGCGCATCATCGGGCGTATCGAAGAGTTGCGGCATCTCATTGAAGTACAGGCTCGAGCCAACGCGGCTGATGCGCGCGTCGCAGCAGCCATCGGCGAAATGAAATCTCGCTACTTCGGCATTGGCCTGCCCTTCATCAACAGCCTCACCGTGGCAGGCGAGGCGGGCGGCGACTACGGTATGAACCTCCCGGAATTCGTCGCCCGCTACGTGCCGGAAATGGCCTCAATCGTCACACTGCGCGAAACCATGTTCGAAACCGCGCGCACGGGCGCCGCCGCCAGTATTGCAAAAGCACGGCACAATTTGCACATCAATGCCGCCATTGGCGTGCTGGTACTGATGATTGAAATATCCGTGTTTTTGCTGATCCGCTGGCGCGTGCTGATGCCGTTGTTGGCCAGTACGAAAGCCGTCGTCGCCATCGCGGCTGGCAAGCTCGACGCGCCGCTACGCGTCACCACGCGCACTGACGAAATCGGCGACATGCAGCGGGCGGTAAACGAACTTCGGCACACCAGCGCCGAAAAGCAGCGGCTGGAACGCGAACGTGAACAATTGATCGAAAAACTACAGTTGCATTCAAGCACGGATTTCCTGACCAACCTGCTCAATCGCCGCGCTTTTACCGAGCGCGTCGCCCAGCAGCTAGCCATCGCGCGGCGCAGCAACTGGCCGGTATCGCTGATCATGTTCGATCTGGATCATTTCAAGCGGGTAAACGACCGTTATGGGCACGCCAGCGGCGACATCGTGCTGGCGGGCGTCGCCGAAATCGCCTCACGGGAATTCCGCGCTGCCGATACCCTGGCGCGACACGGAGGCGAAGAGTTTATTGCCTTGCTGGTCAATTGCGGCGAGGCCGACGCCCGCGCGTTCGCAGAACGCCTGCGTGAATCCATTGCGGCCGCGAAGTTCGCCGCGGAAGATGGCACCGAGATCACTATCACCGCGAGCTTCGGCATCGCCAGCGCCCCGTCGTCCGCCGTGAATGATTTCAACGCCTTTTCCAATGCCGCTGATCAAGCCCTCTACCGCGCCAAGAACCAAGGACGCAACTGCGTGGTTTCAGGCGTGGCGTAAACCCCCCGCCCCTCTTTCCCTCGAAGTCACCACGGTGTAACCTTCCCCCATTCAGTTACCGGGAGAAGAGCATGAGCAAGCGTCGCACCACATTGCCCGCGGAAACCACCGCGCAATCACTACGTACCATGGATAACGTCACCGCCCTCAGCCCACACCTTACGCGGCGCCGGTTTTTGGCTCGCGGCGCGTCGGTCGCAGGAATTGCCGCTGGCGGCATCGCCACCGGTGCCGCCGCACAGGAAGTGCCTGCGTGGATGAAAACGCCTGGCGCGCCTATGCGCGCATATGGTACGCCGTCAAGTTATGAAAAGGCCGTGCAACGGCCATCGGCCTCGGGTTATGCCAAGGTCTCGCCCGCCACCGGCAGTTCGCGCACGCCGCATCAGTCGCTTGAAGGCACGATCACACCGAGCGGGTTGCATTTCGAGCGCCATCACAATGGCGTACCGGATATCGATCCGGCAAAACACGAACTGCTAATTCACGGGCTGGTAAACCGGCCGCTGATGTTTAACCTTGCGACACTGTCGCGTTACCCAATGATTTCCCGTACTTACTTTGTCGAGTGCGCGGGCAACAGCGGCGGGAATTCCCAGGCCAAGCCGCCACAGGGCACCGCCGGTGCACTACACGGTCTGGCTTCCACCAGCGAGTGGACGGGCATTCCGCTGTCTCTGCTGCTGAATGAAGCAGGACTTGCCGGCGGCGCGCAGTGGGTCATCGCGGAGGGTGCGGATTCTGCCGCCATGGTGCGCAGCGTACCGCTCGCCAAGTGCATGGACGACGCGATGGTGGCGCTGTATCAAAACGGCGAACGGGTGCGTCCGGAACAGGGTTACCCGATGCGGCTGTTGCTGCCCGGCTGGGAAGGCAATATGTGCGTGAAATGGCTACGCCGCCTCAAGGTAACAGACGGACCGGCGCATTCCAAGGACGAAACGTCGAAGTATTCCGACTTGCAGCCCGACGGCAAGGCGCGGCAGTTCACCTTTGAACTCGGCGTGAAGTCCCTCATCACCTTTCCCTCGTTCGGCACCAGGCTTGACCGCCACGGACTGTATGAACTCACCGGCCTTGCATGGTCTGGCGCGGGGCGCATCAGCCGTGTCGAAATTTCCGAGGATGCGGGCAAGACCTGGCGTGATGCAACGCTGCAGGGGCCGATCCATACCAAGAGCTTCACGCGCTTTCGCCTGCCATGGGAATGGAACGGTAACGCCGTGGTACTGCAAAGCCGTGCCATCGACGAAAAAGGCCATGTGCAGCCGACGCGGCAGGCGTTTACCTCGCAGTACATCGCGGGCATGAACTACCACAACCATTACATTCAATCATGGGCGATCGCCGCCGACGGGAGCATCAGTAATGTTCATGTATAAGAAAAATATCGCGGGCGGGCTGTTGCTGGCAACATTGGTTGCGGGTTGCGCAACGCCGGAAAACACCAGCTCAGCGAATACACCCGCGCGCGGCCCCAACTTGGGCGCTACGCCCACTGCAGCGCAGCTCGCCGCCATGGACACCAGCATACCGCCCAGCGGCGCGGGCCTGCCCGCCGGCAGCGGTACGGTGGCGCAGGGTGCGAAAGTTTACGTGGCGAAATGCGAAAGCTGTCACGGCCCCAAAGGTGTCGGCAAACCGGCTGACGCACTGGTCGGCGGCATCGGCTCTCTCACGTCCGGCAAACCCATGCGCACGGTGGGCAGCTATTGGCCTTACGCCACCACGTTCTTTGATTACGTGCGCCGCGCCATGCCCACCAACGCGCCTTTTACGCTCACCGACGACGAAGTTTACGCAGTCACCGCTTACGTGCTGAATCTCAACGGCATTGTGCCCGAGTCCGCAGTGATGAACGCACAAACCTTGCCGCAGGTGAAAATGCCCAATCGCGACGGGTTTATCGACTACTCGAAGAAATAGCCGGCCCAAGCCCGCTCATGGCGCTGAAACTCCGCAAACTGTCTTACGCACTCGGCGCGGAAATCTGCGACATGAATGTGGCGGCGCCGATGAGCGAAACACAATTCGGTGAAATCTATCAGGCGTTTCTCGACAACGGCATTCTGCTGTTCCGTGGTCAGGACATCACGCGCGAGCAGCATATCGAATTCAGCCGCCGCTTTGGTGAACTCGATAAACACGAATCGCTGCCGCGCGACCGTCATCCGAAGTATCCCGAATTGCTGCTGGTGACCAACGAACCGAACGCGGATGGCACGCCGTCCAATTCGCGTTACACCGGCCGCTCGTGGCATTCGGACATGTCGTTCACGCCGGTGCCGTCGCTCGGTTCGCTGCTGAAAAGTTACGCCGTACCCGAGGTCGGCGGCGATACGCTGTTCGCCAACATGACCCTCGCTTACGACACGCTGTCGGACGGCATGAAAAAACTCATCGCCGATTTGCACGGCATTCAACTGGCCGGCACGCGCAAAATCAACCATGCGCCCACTGGTCTGGAGCGTCTCGCAGAACAGAAAAAACTCAATCCTCCGATTGCGCAGCCAGTGGTGCGCACGCACCCTGAAACCGGCAAAAAAGCGCTTTATCTTGGCGACAAGGTCAAACGCTTCGACGGCATGACCGAGGAAGAAAGCCAGCCGCTGATCAAGTACCTCAACGCCCACGCCACGCAGCCTGAATTTTTGTATCGCCACCAATGGCGCAAGAACGACATCGTGGTATGGGACAACCGTTGCACCCAGCATCAGGCGCTAGGCGATTTCGACGAAACGCAGTTGCGGCACATGGAACGTACGACGGTGCTCGGCACGCCGTCGGGTTATGTGGTGGCGGCAGGATAGCGATGATCGCATCGGCAAAGTACGGTTGGTCTACGGTAGTGTTGGTGACGCTCGCAACGGGTACGCAGGCGGACGCCGCCGCAGTCGATTACCCCAACCGCCCGCTACGCATCATCGTGCCGTTCACCGCCGGTGGCGGCACCGACATCCTGGCGCGCATGATCGGCAAGCATCTTACAGACACCTGGGGGCAGCAGGCGGTGGTGGATAATCGCAGCGGCGCCAATGGCGTGATTGCGGCAGAGTTGGCTGCGAAAGCCAATCCTGACGGCCATACTTTATTGATGGTGGCGATTGGCCACGCGCTCAATCCGCTGCTGCAAAAGAAATTGCCGTATGACACCGAGCGTGATTTTCAGCCGGTGAGCATGACCGCGCTATTGCCGCTGCTGTTGGCGGTGCATCCTACGGTAAAGGCCAATAATACGCAGGAGCTGATCGCGCTGGCCCGCGGCAGCGCCAAGCCGCTGCCGTACGCGTCCGGCGGAATCGGCTCGTCGCAGCATCTGGCGACGGAATTGTTGATCAACATGACGAAAATCAAGTTGACGCATGTGCCGTACAAAGGTGGCGCGCCGGGGCTTGTCGATTTGCTGGCGGGCCAGGTTCAGCTCATGATCACCAGCATTTTGTCGGTCACGCCGCACAGCCGCGCCGGGCGGTTGCGTGTGCTGGGCATCGCCACCGCAAAACGCAGCGCTATGCTGCCGGACATTCCCACCATCGCCGAAGGTGGCGTGCCCGGTTATGAATCCATCGCGTGGTACGGGTTGGTCGCGCCCGCCGGCATCCCCGCGCCGGTACTCGACAAACTCGCCGCTGAAGTGATCAAGGGCACAAAATCCAAAGACACGCACGACGCATTGATCAAGCAGGGCGCCGAACCCGTCGGCAACGGGCCCAGGGAATTCACCGCGTTCATCAAAGCCGAGGCCACCAAGTACGCTCGCGTGATCCGCGCGGCGGGCATCATGGCTGAATGACAGCCATATTGTAAGTAATTGTTTTTATTGAATAAATTTTAATTTCTTTAACGAAAATTCCTCATGGCGCAAGGCATCTGGGCCACGGGGTATGACCTTCCGAACGGCTCGCGCGAGCGCGTCCTTGCTTGGACGCACGAGACCTACTGTCCATGGCTGCGCGTGCAACCCGGTTACATCTGGTCGGCGCACTACTGCTACACCGGTGGCGGCCCGCAGATGGAGCAGGTCAAGGCCACCGCCGTCGGGCACACACAGGACGCCATCGGCACCGGCAATCAATATTTGCTGCTGGTGGGCGGCCTGTCAGCGCACACCTTTTTCAAACCGTCGATCCAGGACATGGCGCTGCCTGCTGGGTTCGATGCCATGCTGGCGGAGCGCGTGGGCACACGCACAGCGGTGTTCACGGTGGAGGCCGCTGTCAACGGCCCGGAGCCGCGCGAGTTTGGGCCAGACACCGGGCCGGGCCCGGCAATCCAGATGGGCAGCTTTCGCATGCGTACGCCCGAGGAAGAATTCGATCTCGGCCGCTGGTATGCGCAATACCGGCTGCCGTTCATGGCGCAACTCGCTGGCTGCATCGCGACGCGCAAATTAAGCGGCGTCGCAGGCTGGGCCAAGCACAGCGTCTTGTATGAATTCACCTCGCTGGCAGCGCGTCTCAAACATTTTGAAGAACCACACGAAGCGCTGGCGCTCGACCGCACGCGTTGGGAATCACAGGTGATCGCAGGCACCGTGCACGCACCGGGTTCGCCGTTTATTGGGGAACGGATTTGGCCGCCAGTCGAATAATCACCACTCACGCAAGAACCGCTTGCGCCGTGGCCGCGCTGTTCATACAGACTGGTGCGGTGGCTCAGGCACAAGATTACCCCTCACGCCCGCTGCGCCTGATCGTGCCGTTTCCGCCCGGCGGCGGCGCGGACTTTCTCGCCCGCGTGATCGGCCCACGTATCACCGAAAGCTGGGGCCATTCGGTCATCGTCGACAATCGCGGTGGCGGCTCCGGCATTATTGGCGTGGAAATCGCCGCGCGCGCCGCGGCCGATGGCCACACGCTGCTGTTCGGCGACGTGGGTACGCTGAGCATCAACCCGTATATCTTTTCCAAATTGCCGTACGATCCGGCGCGCGATTTTCACGCCATCACCAAAATCGCCGACAATCCACTCACCTGTGCCACCCATCCCGCACTGCGCGTCAACAACCTCAAGGAACTGGTCGCCGCCGCAAAAAATAAAACCGACATTCGTTACGCCTCGGCAGGCACCGGCAGCATGACCCATCTGGCCGCCGAACTCCTGGGGCGCCGCGCGGGCGTCAACTTTACTCACGTGCCGTACAAGGGCGGCGGCCTCGCGTTGAATGCCGTGCTGGCAAATCAGGTGAACCTGGTGTGCATGACCACGCCGGGCGTGAAGCCTCATGTGCAGGCCGGGCGCCTCACCGCACTCGCCATGTCCACCGCGCAGCGCTCGCCCGCGATGCCGGATTTGCCCACAGTGGCGGAGCAGGGCTTTCCGGGCTATGAATCAACACAATGGGTGGGGCTACTCACGCCGCGCGGCACGCCGCCCAAGGTACTCGCCCGGCTGCACGGCGAATTCGTGCGCGTGCTTAATCTGCCCGAAGTGCGCGAGCGCCTCGCGAGCGCGGGTGCAGAGCCCGTAGGCAACACGCCGGCGGCGTTCGTAGCGCAAATCCGCAACGACGGTGAAAAATACGGCAGGCTGGCGGCGGAGCTGGGAATCAGGCTCGACTAAAGCGCCAGCCTAACCCGCACGCACATCCGAACGCGTGTAGCGCTGCGCGCCAGCGCAGGAAGGTAATCAGTGTCGTACTCGTCATTGAAATCGTCTTCTGCAACGGAGAAATTGGACCCCGCAGCCCTGATGCCCGTGGCGCCCGCCATGACGCCCTTTTCATAACTATTTGTTTTTATTGATTATTGTTATTGGTGCAAGCCTGTGGCCACTATCTTGTCCCGAACCCTTTACTTGCGCACACCCGGCGTCTCCACTTTCAGTCCCTGTGCACGCCACGCCAGAAACAATTCCAAATCCAGCAAATCCTGCGAACCCGACGCGGGCATCTCGGCGCGCACGCCAAAGAAACACGCGCGCAACCGCCGGTGCAGCGAGCCCATGGTCTGCCATTCGAGCCGGTACGCGGGATACGGATTGCTGTGGCCCTGGCTGACCGTGTCGTTCAACAACTTGCGCCCGAAGTTGCGGTCGTGGCAATGCGTGCAGGCCAGATTCATCTGCCCCATTCGCGTAAAAAACATATCGCGGCCGCGTTCGAAATTGCGGCGATTCTGTGCGTCAATCGTCACGTTCACCGCCTGACCTCGCGATTGCAGACCCACATACGCCGTCAGCGCCAGCAGTTCATCCGAATCGTAACGCAGAGGCTCGGCTTGCTGGTTCTGCGTGCGGCATTGGTTGACGCGGCCCTCGATGTTGGTGAGCTGTGCCGTGCCTCGATCGACCTTGGGATACTTTGCCGACACGCCTTTCATGCGGGTGCGCGCATCCTGATGGCAGCTCGCGCAGGATTTTTGGCTCGTGCCCGCCGGTTCGTTCCACAGTTTTTCGCCGCGTGTCGTCCACAGCATTGCCGGGCTGGAGAAATCATCCTGGTACAGCGCCCGCACCTCGGCGCCGGAAAATTCGAGGCCGGATTTGAGCGGGTCGGGACGAAAGGGTTGGGCAGCAAAAGCACTGATTGATGCCAGTGTCAGCAACAGCAGTTGAAACCGTCGCATCATGCCGTAACCGTAATAGGCGAACTCGCCGCGCCCTTCTCACCGCGATCATCCACCCAGGAAAATTCAATATTGCCGCTGTCTTGGGCGATGATGTAAAACTGCAGGTACGGATTGGCGGCAATGCCCGACCCCATTTCCGCGCGGAACACCTCGCTGCCGTTATAACGGCAAAGCAGCGTATGCACAGTGTTCTTGGGAATCACCTTGCCGTTGTTATCCATGCGAAACCCAGTTTCCATCGGATGCTGGATCGCTATACGCAGCTCCACCAATTCACCCCGTTTGGCGGTGGGTGGCACCAGAATGCGGGCGACCGTCATATGAAGCCGCTCAAGTGGGGTCCGTCGCGTCCAGACACGCGGTTTCGGTGACCACCACATCCGCCGATGCCGCCCAGAACCCGCCATCCGACATTTGCGCTACCGCCACCACGTACTGCGCACCGGACAGACGGATGCGCGTGGTCAGCGTGGCGCGCCCGGTAGCGGGCGAAAAGCCAATTTTCGCGATGACGGGACGCGAGTTTTTCTCCGACAGCAGATACAGCGTGCGCACATGGTCAGCCGGGGTCATCGGGCTGTCCACGGTCACCGTCAACGGCACCAGATGCCCGTTTTCGGCCAGGTGCGGAATCTCGAGTTTGACGCGCGCTTCGCGCACCGGCGCGCCGCGGGTGATTTCCTTCAGCACCGGAACCAGCTCCAGCAGCGGCGGTCGTGCGGCAGGGGGCAATTGCGCCTGCGCCGCCAAGGGGACCAGTGGCAACAGTGAGCCGCCCGCGATGCCGGTCAATAGGCGGCGGCGTGTGTGGCGTTTGGCGATGTGATTCATTGCAGTGTCTGCAAATAGGCTATCACATCTTCGATCTGCGTCGCGCTTAACACCGGCTTGCCACGCAGGTTTTCGGTGACGCGATTCAGCCCCTGCACACGGTAATAAGCGGGCATGATGGATTCGCGGTTAAACGCCAGCGGATCAACAATGCGCGCGCGCATCTGCGGTGCCGTGAGCCGCTTGCCGATGCCCGACAGCGGCGGCGCGAGATTGCCGAAAAATCGCTCGCCGGTTTCAGGGGCAGCGTGACACAGAATGCAATTGGCCTCGCGGCTCACCAGCACCTTGCGGCCGCGTTCGGCGTCGGGGGCGTCGGTGGTCAGGGGCTCGCGGATTTCGCCGTTCGCCAACGTATACCGGACGCCCTCACCCGCCTGCGGGTTGGATAGGGCACAGCCTGCGATCAGCGCCGCCGTCAGCAAAACCGTCATCGTTCCCCGCAGGGTGTTTCGCGCCATCAAGCCGGTGGTATACGCCACAGATAAATGGTGGTTGATACCACGTATTCGGTTTTCTCCGGCTTCCAGTCCCCCATGTCGAACGCGTGCGACACAATGCGCGTGCCAGGCTTTAACTCCTTCATCAGTTTGGGACGCAGTTTGAGATTCAGGCGCGTCAGCAGAAACAGCGTCACCACGGTGGCTTCGCTGATGTCGGCTTCGAATAAATCGCCTTCAATAAACCGCACGCGCTGCTCGGAGCCGGTACGCTTTGCAAGCTCGCGCGCCTCTTTTATGCGCTGCGGATCAATATCGATGCCCACACCGCGCGCACCGAACTGTTGCGCCGCGGTCACCACAAAGCGCCCGTCGCCACAGCCCAGGTCGTAGACAACGTCCTTGCTCGTCACCTCGGCGAGCTTCAGCATTTGCGTAACGATCTGAAAATCCGTCGGCACAAAAATCACGTCGGGTGTGCGCTGCGCAAGCGCCCTCACCGTACCCAACAAACCCGCTGTACCCACCAGTCCCGCCGTACTCAAGAATTGTCTGCGTTGCATCATCGCCTCCGCTAAAATACCGAACGTATTATGCCTTAGGCTCGTCAAAAATAAACGCAATAAAAACAATTACTTACACTCTCAGAAGGCAGTGTCATGTCCCATCCAATCCGGCTCTGGTCGATACTCGGCAATTCGCAAAAGCTCGACGGCGGCGCGATGTTCGGCAATGCGCCGCGCGCACTGTGGTCGCGCTGGATCCAACCCGACGAGCAAAATCGCGTGCCCCTGGCGTGCCGAGCGCTGCTGGCGACGGGCCTGGGTGACGATGGCAACATGACCGTCTTGTTTGAAACCGGCATCGGCGCGTTCTTTGAACCGAAATTGAAAGACCGCTATGGCGTGGTGGAAAGCGAGCACGTGCTGCTCGATTCGCTCGCACAAGCCGGCTTCAAGCACGATGACATCGACGCGGTTGTGCTGTCACACCTGCATTTCGACCACGTCGGCGGCCTGCTCGCACCCTGGCAGGCGGGGACAGCGCCAACGCTATTGTTTCCCAAAGCGAAAATTATTGTTGGGCGTGAAAGCTGGGAGCGTGCGCTCAAGCCCCATCCTCGCGACCGCGCCTCGTTCATTCCTGAAGTGCCGGACCTGTTACGGGCAACAGGCCGGCTGGAAATCATCGACGGCGACGCTTCGCCGACGCTGGGCGCAAGAGTACGCTTTGAATACAGCCACGGCCATACGCCTGGCTTGCTGGTCGCCACCATTGCGAATGGCAACGGACGCGGCGTGTCGTTCTGCAGCGACATGATTCCCGGCCGCCCGTGGGTGCATGTGCCAATTACCATGGGCTACGACCGCTATCCCGAAATGCTGATCGACGAAAAAACGCGTTTCCTCGAAGACAAATTCACGCGCGGCGGATGGCTGTTTTTCACCCATGATCCGGTGTGTGCGATGGCGTCGATCACGCGCGATGGCAACCGCTACGGCACGGCAGAGGAAATGGCGGAACTCGCCGGGCTGGCGTGTTGAATTTTCTACGAAAATTTCTGATGAAGAAAAACCTGAAACACGTCACCGCGTGCGTATTGTTGACCCAGGCAGCATGGGCCACCGCGCAAACGTATCCCACCAAACCCATCCGCATCATTGTGCCCTTCGGCGCGGGCACGCAAAGTGATGTGCTGGGGCGTCTCATCGGACAAAAACTTACCGAAACGTTAGGCCAGCAGGTGATTGTCGAAAATCGCCCCGGCGCGGGTGCCATACTCGGGACCGAGCTTGCCGCGAAAGCCGTACCCGACGGCTATACGCTGACCGTCAACGGTACCGGCGCGCTGGCGATCAATCCCGGGCTGTATCCCAAGCTGCCGTATGACCCGATTCGCGATTTCGCGCCGGTGACGCGATTGGTGACAGTGACGCAAACGCTGGTGGTCAACCCTTCCTTTGCCGCGAAAACGGTGAAAGCGATGGTCGGCATCGCCAAAGCCCGGCCCGGGGAATTGAATTACGCCACCTTCGGCGCCGGCTCGGTCAATCACTTGACCACAGCGATGCTGCAAAACGCCGCCAGCATCAAACTCGGCAACAACGTGTCGTTTCGCGGCAGCGCCGATTCCAACATACAGGTGATGAGCGGCGAATTGCCGATGATGTTCGATTCAATGACCTCGGTGTTGCCGCATATCAAATCGGGCAAACTGCGCGGGTTGGCGGTGTCCACTGCCACGCGTTCGCTGTTCGTGCCGGATCTGCCCACCATCGCCGAGTCGGGCTATCCCGGCTTTGAGGTGGCGGGCTGGACCGGCGTCCTCGCCCCGGCAAAAACCCCCGATGTCATCCTGGACAAGCTCAACAACGAACTCCTCGCCGCGCTTAAAAAGCCGGAGGTGCGCGATTTGTTCAACACCCTCGCCTTTCAGGCCGCAGGCGAATCCCGCGAGGAATTCCGCCGCTACATGGTGACTGAACTGGCCAAGTGGGCCAAGGCGGTGAAAGATTCGGGGACGAAGATTGATTGATGGCTTCTACAAGATTGCCGTTGTATGGCATGGCGCTGCATTAGATTGTGGCCTTACTGGCTTCATTCGCCAACCTTGAGGCGCTGGAGGGATTACCGGCTACAGCGTGGCTTAGCGTTTTAGGAGCGGCAAGCTATGGCGTCCGCACCCCGTGCGAACGGGCGTGAATAACAGCGGTACGTTTCTGTAGATACGCAGTATTTGCGCCCGGGCCATATCGGCGCGGACTGGGTGTCATCGCCGCGAGTCGTGCGGCCTGCAGGGGTGACAAACCCGCTGCGGTGCCGCCAAAGTGGTAGCGCGCAGCAGCCTCCGCGCCAAACACGCCTTCGCCCCATTCGATTACATTAAGATAAATTTCAAATATGCGTTGCTTGGACATCAGGGCTTCGAGCATCACCGCGACCACCGCTTCCTGCCCCTTTCGCCACCACGTGCGCTTGCCGGAGAAAAACAGATTTTTCGCCAATTGCTGCGTGATGGTGGAACCGCCGGCGACGATACCGCCTTCGCGCCGGTTGCGCGCCCACGCTTGCTGGATGCCGTCCCAGTCAAAGCCGTGGTGGCTGAGAAATTTGGCATCCTCGGCAGCGATCAGCGAACGCTTCAGGTGCGGCGAGATTTTTTGATAAGGCACCCACTGGTGGCGCAGCTTGGCGTTGGGATTGTCTTCGCGCAAAATTTCCAGACGCGCGCGCATGAACGCCGTGGACGCGGGGTTGAATTTCACCCAGTAAGCCACGTTCGCAAAAAACCAGAACTGCACCAGGATCAGCGCACACGCCGCCAGCAGAAAAAATCGAAATGTCAATAAAATCAAATACTTAAATGCACGCACTAAAACGTGCGGCGGCTTACCGGAATTACCGCGTGCCACGCAAAGCCGCCATCACCGGCGCCGTGGCAGGCCGCACACCGCGCCAGATCACAAAGGATTCAGCCGCCTGTTCCACCAGCATGCCCAAGCCGTCAACCACTGCCGCACCGCGCGCCTGCGCGTATTGCATGAACGGTGTGGTCTTGCCGTAGACCATGTCGTAGGCCAGCGCGCCGGGCGCAAACAGTTCCGCCGGCAGTGCGGGCATTTCACCGCTCAACCCGGCGGAGGTGGCGTTAATCACCACATCAAATTGCCGGCCGGCCAGTGCGCCGTAGGCACTCGCGGAAAATTCACAACGGCCTCGCGCCGCCGCGAAGCGTTGCACCAGCACCTCGGCTTTGCTCACCGTGCGATTGACGATCACCAGCGCAAGCGGCGCTTCTTCCAGCAGCGGTCCCACCACGCCGAACGACGCGCCGCCCGCGCCCAGCAGCAAAATTCTCTGGCCACGCAATGCGTGTCCAAGATTCACCGTGATATCGCGTGTGAGCCCGGCGCCGTCGGTGTTGTCGCCTTCAACGCCTGTTGCTTTGAAAGCCAGCACATTCACAGCACCAGCCTGCCGCGCGCGCGCGCTGTGACGGGTGGCAAACTCAAAAGCCTCGTGCTTGAACGGTAAGGTGATGTTTAGCCCCTTGCCGCCCGCTGCCTGAAACGCGCGCACGGTTTCAGAGAACGCGCCGATCTCGCAGAATATTCTGTTGTACGTTACGTCCTGTGAAGTCGCGCGCGCGAACGCCGCATGAATTTCAGGCGATTTGCTGTGCGCGACGGGATTGCCAATGACGGCGTACGTATCAGTCATGTGGCAATTGTAGTGCAGGCCACGATCGCGGGTGCAGCGGCTATTCGGTTTCGATGCGATCCGCAGTGGTAAAGCGCCATGTGCGGCTGATGTCAAGAACGTCGTATTCCCGCGCGAGGTCGGCCGGAAATGCCGGATAAGGCGCAGCCAGACGCACGATGCGTATCGCTGCGTCGTCCAGTACTTTGTGGCCGGACGAGCGGCGCACTTCGACGTTTTCAAGCGTGCCATTGGAGCGTATCGATACA
>SYEN01000145.1 GCA_005800795.1 Burkholderiales bacterium
ATGCTGACGTATATGCGTCTATTGGTGGAAAAAGCAGAAAAGCTTGAGAAGTATGTCGGCCTAACCGAATTCAAGAGTTTAGGCACGAAAGTTAAGTATTTTCCCGGCGTCGAAACATGGTTTGATCGAATAAATAGCTTTGTGCATGCAGCGGGGGTGGGACGCATTAAGGTAAGACACTACATCATATCTGCAGGCTTGAAAGAAATTCTCGAAGGCGTGTCGATCAAGAGGTTCTTTCATAGAATTTATGCGTCCGAATACCACTATGGCACACATAAACAACCAACTTTCCCAAAGTTGTTGATTACGGACACTTCGAAAACTCAATTTCTATTTCGAATCAACAAAGGCAAGGAAGAACTTTCCGAATCCATAAATTCACACATGCCGCCCGATAAGAGGCCTATTCCATTCGAGAATATTATCTACATCGGCGATGGTGAAACTGATGTACCAAGTATGACGGTAACGCGACAAGCTAATGGAAATGCGATTGCCGTTTATCGCGAAGGGCGGGGCGGGCGCGAAAAGAAGAGTAAGGCGACATGCAAGACTCTATTGGATGCAGGGCGAGTCAATTTTGTTGCTCCGGCTGACTATTCCGAGGGCGCTGTTCTGGAAAAACGAGTGCATTTACTACTTCGATCTGTGATGGCGCGCATTGAGTATGAGCGCGAACTTTTCGATTGCCGCCGCCAGTTCGAATCAAGCTAAAGTTCGAAGCATCTTTGAAAAACTAGCAAGCAATAAGTCAAAAACCACTACTCCACCGCCTTAATCCCCGCATCCGCCGCCACCTTCCGCCAGCGCGCAGCGTCGTTCAATACGCGCGTGTTGTAATCCGCCGGGCCAAGATACGCGGGATCGAGCGCGAGGCGATTGAAGCGGTCGCGCACTTCGCTGTCCTTGATGGCATCGGCAATCGCCGCGCCGAGGATGGCGCCCACCTTCGGCGGCAGGCGCGTGGGGGCGAGCATGCCGAACCATTGTTCGTAATCGACGCCGGGCGTACCGGCCTCACTGAAGGTGGGCACGTCGGGGTAATCGGGGTGGCGCGTCAGCGCCGTGGTGGCGAGTAGCCGCACCCGCCCCGATTTCGCAAAGCCGCCGAAGGTGGCGATGGAGCCGGTAAACAGTTGAATATTGCCGGCGACCAGATCGTTCAATGCCGGCGCACCGCCCTTGTAAGGCACAAGGTTGAAGTTGACCTTGGCGCGCAGTTTGAGCATTTCAATGACGATGTTGCCGGTGCCGGGGATGCCCACGGCCACGCGGCCCGGTTCGCGCCGGGCAATTGCCAGCATGTCAGCCAGCGTTTTTGCCTCATGTGCCGTATACGTGGCGAGGAACAGCGGTGATTTGGCGATCATCGAAATCGGCGAGAAATCCTTCACCGGGTCGTAGAGCGTGTTGCGGCTGAAAATGGGGCTGACGATGTGCAGCGCGTCGACCAACAGCAGCGTGTAGCCGTCCGGCGCGGCCTTGGCCACGATATCCGCGCCGATCATGCTGCCCGCGCCGGCGCGGTTATCGACGATGATGTTTTGCTTCAAGGTGGCGGCCATGCGCGTACCGACAAGGCGGCCGACGACATCGGAGCTGCCTCCGGGGGCGAAGGGTACGACCATGCGGAGGGGACGGGCGGCGGGGAATTCCGCCGCGTGGGTTTGGGGCGGCAGTGTGCAGAGCAGGCTTAGCGCGGCGACAAAGGTTATATTTAAATATTTGTTTTTAAACACTATTTTTCCATTAAATTAAAGGATTGATTCATCAGTGGCGCAGCATTATCACGACGGATCGGGATCTAGCCGCAACGCGCGTCCCACCCGCGTGTGCATGTTATATGCGCCAATCAGCACGGTGAGTTCGACGATCTGCTGATCGTTGTAGTGCTGTTTCAGGCGTGCGAACACGGCGTCGCTGACGTCGATGTCCACCGTCATCGCCCGGGTGTAGGCGAGCAGCGCACGGTGCGCGGGCTGGAACAGGCTGGAGTTTTCGCCGCTGTCGAGGGCGGCGATTTGTTCGGGCGTGATGCCGCACGCAGGTGCGTATTTCGTGGCGTGGATTTGAAATTGATAGTCCGCACCGTTCAGTTGCGACACGCGCAGGATGGCAAGCTCGCGCGCTTCATCGTCGAGCGCGGTGTTAAAGCGGATGGCGTTGTTGAAGGCTTGCCAGGCTTCAGCGACCGACGGGCTGTTGAGTAGCACGCGATACAGGTTGATCAGCTTGCCGCCGCGCGCGCCTTTGAGCTTGGCGATGAGGGCGGCGAGCGGGCCGTGATCTTCGGGGATTAAAGGAACGCGAGCCATTGGAGGGTCATCCGTAAGTATTTGTTTTATAACGATATTTAATTCATGGCGTTAGGCTGTCGGCTTGCCAGTGTTTGTTGCTTCGTGATGCTGTGTTGTGGGTTCCCGCCTGCGCGGGAACGACGGCGAAAGAAATAGCGTGCTCGAACAGCATGGGACTGCGATGCGCACCAAAATTATTGGTGCGTACATTTTATGCCGCGCCGTAGCCACCGCCCCCCGGCGTTGCAATCACAAACACATCACCCGCCTGCATCTCGGCCTGATCGCAGCCGCCGAGCGCGAGCTGGGTTCCGTTCACCCGTTCAACGGAGTTGCGCCCCACGGCGCCGGGCTGCCCGCCCGCGATGCCGTACGGCGGTACGCGGCGGTGGCTCGAGAGGATCGCTGCCGTCATCGGCTCGAGAAATTTCACGCGGCGTATAGCGCCGTTGCCGCCCTTGTTTTTGCCTGCGCCGCCACTGCCTTCGCGAATTTCAAAACTCTCCAGCAGCACTGGAAAGCGCCATTCCAGCACTTCCGGGTCGGTGAGGCGCGAGTTGGTCATGTGCGTTTGCACCACGCTTGATCCGTCAAAACCCGGCCCTGCGCCGCCCCCGCCGGAGATGGTTTCGTAGTACTGATGGCGCGCGTTGCCGAAAGTGAAATTATTCATGGTGCCTTGCGATGCGCCCATCATGCCCAGCGCGCCATACAGAGCATCGGTCACGCATTGCGAGGTTTCGACATTGCCGGCCACCACCGCCGCCGGATGGCGCGGGTTGAGCATGCAGCCTTCGGGGATGATCACCTTGAGCGGTTTCAGACATCCGGCATTCAAAGGGATGTCGTCATCCACCAGCGTGCGAAACACATACAGCACGGCCGCCATCGCCACGGCGGACGGCGCATTGAAATTGCTGTCGCGCTGTGGTGAGGTGCCGGTGAAATCGATGATGCCGCTGCGCGCGGCGTGATCAAGTGTGATCTTTACTTTGATCACGGCGCCATCGTCCATTTTATAGCTGAAGTCGCCGTCTTTCAGCGCGCCGATCACGCGCCGCACGGATTCCTCGGCGTTACCCTGCACGTGGCGCATGTAGCCATGCACAGCTTCAAGGCCGAATTCGCCGACGATGCGTGCGAGTTCGGTCACGCCTTTTTGATTGGCGGCGATCATCGCGCGCAGGTCGGCAAGATTTTGCTCGATGTTGCGTGACGGGTACCGCGCCCCGGCGAGCAGCGCCCGCGTTTCCGCTTCGCGGAAGCGGCCTGCTTCGATCAGCAGGAAGTTGGTGATGAGCACGCCTTCTTCGTCAATATGCTTGCTGTCGGGCGGCATCGAGCCGGGCGTGATGCCGCCGATATCGGCATGGTGCCCGCGCGAGCCGACGTAGAACAGCAGTTGTGTTCCCTCGCTGTTGAACACCGGCGTGATTACGGTGATATCGGGCAGGTGCGTGCCGCCGCGATACGGATCGTTCAGCATGTACACGTCGCCCGCGCGCATATGCGGATTGTCGCGGATCACCGAACGCACGCTTTCGCCCATCGACCCCAGATGCACCGGCATGTGTGGCGCATTGGCGATGAGGTTGCCGCCGGCGTCAAACAGCGCGCACGAGAAATCGAGCCGTTCCTTAATGTTGACGGAGTAGGCGGTGTTGGCCAGCGTCACACCCATCTGCTCGGCAATAGCCATGAAGAGATTGTTGAAAATCTCCAGCAGCACGGGGTCAACGGTGGTGCCGATGGCGGTGCGCGCGGCGCGTGGCTTCGCTCGAGAGAGCAACAGGTGACCTTGTGCGGTGACTTCGCCCTGCCATTCGGGCTCGACCACCGTGGTGGCGTTGGCGTCGGTGATGATGGCAGGGCCGGGGATGCGGTGGCCGGGTTGCAGGTTTTCCGAGCGGTAGAGCGGTGTGGGGTGGTAGGCGCCTTCGCTGAACATATCAACCATGATGCTGGCGGTTGGGGTTGGTGTGGCACCGCTTTTCCTCGCCGCTTCCGCCTCTCCCCCGGGTGGACGGGAATCGCCCTGCTTATTGGTTTGAGATGAAGCCTCCACCGCCACCGCCTCAACCACCAATGCGCGCCCCGGCATCAAAAAGCTGTAGCGCGTGAGATAAGCGGCTTCGAACGCCTGCGTCATGTCCGGCACGGAACCGAACGCCACGTTCAACGCCGTATCGGTGCCGTCGTATTTGATGTGCGCGCGGCGGATCAAGGTAATTTGGTCGGTGGGGACGTTTTGCGCAGCAACTTCAGCGCGTGCGGTTGCCCCCAATGCGTCCAGTGTCGCAACAAGCCGTGGCAGGGCGGTCTCGGTTAGTGCGGCCTCCACCGCCTGCTCACGCATGGCTGTGATATCCGCCAACCCCATGCCATAAGCCGACAAAACGCCTGCGTACGGATGAATATAAACACGCGGCATCGCCAGCGCGTCCGCCACGCGGCAGGCGTGTTGGCCCGCAGCACCGCCAAAGCACGCCAGCGTGTAGCGCGTGACATCGTAGCCGCGCGCCACAGAAATCTTCTTGATGGCATTAGCCATGTTGTCCACGGCGATGCGCAGATAGCCTTCAGCTATTTCTTCTTGTGATTGTAAGTACTTGTTTTTATTGATATTTTTCGATAAGGCCGAAAATTTTTCACGCGCGGCGTCGCGATCCAACGGCGCTTTGCCCGATGCGCCAAAAACCGCCGGAAAATAATCCGCCTGGATGCGCCCTAGCAGCACATTGCAATCGGTCACCGTCAACGGCCCGCCGCGCCCGTAACACGCCGGGCCGGGTTGCGCGCCCGCGGAATCGGGGCCGACACGCATACGTGCCCCATCAAAATGCAGAATCGAGCCGCCACCCGCCGCGACGGTATGAATGCTCATCATCGGCGCGCGCATGCGCACACCCGCCACCAGCGTGTCGAACGCGCGCTCGTATTCGCCGGCGAAGTGCGACACATCGGTGGAGGTACCGCCCATGTCAAAGCCGATGATGCGATCAAAGCCCGCACCCTGGGCCGTACGCACCATACCCACCACGCCGCCAGCGGGGCCGGAGAGCACGCTGTCTTTGCCATGAAAACGCCGCGCGTCCGTCAGCCCGCCGCTCGATTGCATGAACATGACGTTCACACCGTTAAGCTCCTGCGTGATGCGTTCGACGTAACGGCGCAGCACCGGCGACAAATACGCATCCGCCACCGTGGTGTCCCCGCGTGACACCAGCTTCATCAGCGGGCTGACCTGGTGCGAAACCGAAATCTGCGTAAAGCCGATTTTCCTGGCTAAATCCGCCACTTGTAGTTCGTGTTGCGGGTGGCGATAAGCGTGCATCAACACAATCGCGCAGGCTCGCAACCTGCTGGTGTAAGCGGCTTGCAGCTCGCGCCGAGTCTGTTGCAGATCCTGTGGCGTCAACACCTCGCCGCGTGCACCGAGGCGTTCGTCGATTTCATGCACTGCGGTGTAGAGCATCTCCGGCAGCACAATATGCCGGTCAAAAATGCGTGGCCGGTTCTGGTAGCCGATACGCAGCGCATCGCGAAACCCACGCGTGATAAACAATGCCGTGGGCTCGCCCTTGCGTTCGAGCAAGGCGTTGGTAGCGATGGTGGTGCCCATCTTCACGGCGGCAATCTGCTTGGCGGGGATTGGCGCATCGCGTGGCACACCCAGCAAATCGCGGATGCCCGCCAGCGCCGCGTCGGCATACTGCGCCGGGTCTTCCGACAGCAACTTGTGAGTGGTGAGTGAACCGTCGGGCCGGCGCGCAACGATATCGGTAAAGGTGCCGCCGCGGTCC
>SYEN01000016.1 GCA_005800795.1 Burkholderiales bacterium
CGCGCCTTCCTTCGTGACGTGGCCGACGAGAATAATCGTCGTCGCACCCGACTTGGCCACTCGCGTCAACTGCGCGGCGCATTCGCGCACCTGCGCCACCGAGCCCGGCGCGGAAGTCAGCGCCGCTGAATACAGCGTCTGGATCGAATCGATCACCGCCACTTCAGGCTTTTCGTTTTGAATCGTCGCCTGGATTTTTTCGAGGTTGATTTCCGCCAGCACGTGCACCTGCTTCGCGTCAGCATCCAGCCGCTGTGCACGCAGGGCGATCTGCTGCGCAGATTCTTCGCCGCTCACATATAACACCTTTCGCGTAGCGCCCATCGCCGCCAGCGATTGCAACAACAAGGTCGACTTGCCGATACCTGGATCGCCACCAATCAACACCACGCCGCCCGCCACCAGCCCGCCGCCCAGCACACGATCAAACTCGGAGACACCCGAGAGAATCCGCGCCTCCTCGCGCGCTTCCACGTCCGACAAACGTTGCAGCTTGCCCGCTTCCGCAATCAAACCAAAACGATTGCCGCCAACAGCCGACTCGTTAACGCTTTCCACCAGCGTGTTCCACTGCTGACACGCCGGGCACTGCCCCTGCCACTTCGCTGATTGTCCGCCACACTCGGTGCAGACGTAGAGGGTTTTAGCCTTGGCCATGGGTGTGCTCAGGGCTTTTCGCAAACAGGCACTCGCGGGGTCAAAGCACAGAGCAATTCGTAGCCCACCGTGCCCGCCGCCGCCGCCACGTCATCCACCGGATTACCCTCGCCCCACAGCGTGACTTCTGTACCGACGCCTGCCGCCGGCTGGGCCGTGATATCCACGCACAACATGTCCATCGACACGCGTCCCACGGTCGTACTCATAGCATCCCCCACACGCACCGGTGTGCCGCTCGGCGCAAGACGCGGGTAACCATCGGCATAACCGCACGCCACCACCCCGATGCGCGTTGCCTGTGTCGCCTGATACGCCCCACCGTAGCCCACCGTATCACCTGCCTGGAGGTTTTGCACGGCGATGATTTTCGAATTGAGCGTCATCACCGGTTTCAAGCCCAGTTGCACCGCACTGACGTCCGCGAAGGGCGTTGCCCCGTACAGCATGATGCCGGGGCGCACGCAATCGCCGTGCGTCTGCGGATAACGAATAATGGCCGCGGAGTTCGCCAGTGTGCGCGGCAATGCCACGCCGGCCGTCATCCGATTGAACGCTACCATTTGCCAGTCAACACCGCGTGCATCGTCCGAGTTGGCGAAATGCGTCATCAGCATGAGTTCATTGGCCGCGCCGCGCGCACGCAACGCTGACAGCGACGCGAGCGCCGCCGGAAATTCCGTCTCGACAAAACCCAACCGGTTCATGCCGGTATTGAGTTTCAGTAGCAGATTAAGTTTCACGCCCGCCGGCACCTCGGCCAGCATCGCAATTTGCGCGGGGTGGTGAATCGCGCTGTCGATGCGGTGGCGTGCAAGCAGCGGCAGCTCGGCCGCGTCAAAGAAGCCTTCGAGCAAAACCATGCGCTGACCGAAACCGGCCTCGCGCAAGGCTATCGCGGCATCCATTTCAAGCAATGCGAAGCCATCCACGCCTGCCGCCGCCAGTGTGTGCGCCACGCGCATCACGCCGTGTCCGTAGGCGTTTGCCTTGATCACACCCAACACGCGCGCCGCGGGTGCATGGCGGCGAACAACGCCCAGGTTATGGCGCAACGCGGACAGATCGATAACAGCCTGAATAGGGCGAGTCAATATATTCTTTTAAAACAGATACTTACGAAATACATAACTTTGACAACACTTCACTCTTGCCGCGCCAGCGGCCGATTACCGCAGCGGTGGCCCGATCACACGCACATCTTGCTGACTCAGCGCGCGGCCTACCGTGGAGCGAAACTCAGAGACGCCGTGACGCGATCGCCCGGCCACGCAGCATTTTCTCCGCAGTACATGCACCGGACGATCAAGCCACGCGACACCACTTGCACCCGCACGCGGCGCAGGCAACAGCAACGTAACCAGTCGCTGGCTATTCAACCACAATTCGTCCAACGCGAGTAGGCAAGATGGCACTTCAACCACTCAGCCATCGTGCCCGAAAGTGCCTCACAAAACTGTGGTATAAACATCGCCACCGTGCCACTGGCTCAGCACCATATCTAAAATTATTCCAATAAATCAATAACATGCCCTTCGGTTTTTACATCATTATGGCAGCGCAGTTTTTCTCTTCGCTCGCCGACAACGCGCTTTTAGTCGCCGCAATTGCGCTGCTGATGCAGCTCTATGCGCCCGAGTGGATAACGCCGATGCTGAAGTTTTTTTTCACGGTGTCGTACGTCGCGTTCGCGGCAGTGGTCGGCGCATTCGCCGATTCGATGCCCAAGGGCCGCGTGATGTTCATCACCAACACGGTGAAAATTCTCGGCTGCATGATGATTTTTTTCCACGAGCTGTGGTCGATACCGGGGCTCGACGACTATTTCACCATTTTGTTCGGCTATGCGGTGGTGGGCCTGGGTGCTGCGGCCTATTCACCGGCCAAGTACGGCATTCTCACCGAATATTTGCCCCATCATAAACTGGTGGTCGCCAACGGCTGGATAGAGGGCCTGACGGTGAGCTCGATTATTCTCGGCACGTTACTCGGCGGCGCGTTGGTGAGCGAGCGAGTGTCCGACCAGTTGCTGGCCATCCAATTACCGCATTTCCTGACTGACGTCGACACGCCCGGCGAGATCGCCATCGCCTTGATCATGGTGCTCTACTTGATCGCGGCGATCTTTAATCTTTATATTCCGGACACCGGCGTCGATCACAAAATGGTCAATCGTAATCCGATGCATCTGATACGCGAGTTCGCGCACTGCATGAAACTGCTGTGGACGGACAAACTGGGGCAGATTTCGCTCGCCACCACGACGCTGTTCTGGGGCGCAGGCGCGACGCTACAGTTTATTGTGCTGAAATGGGCCGAAGTCGCACTCGGTTACTCGCTGTCTCAGGGCACCTATCTGCAAGGCGTATGCGCGCTCGGTATTGCAATTGGTGCGGTGATGGCGGCAAAGATGGTTCCGCTCAGTCGCGCGGTCAACGTCATCCCGCTAGGCATCATCATGGGCCTGGTGGTGATCTTGATGGTGATGGCCCAATCTGTGTGGGCCGCAGTTCCACTGATTATTATCATCGGCGGGTTGGCGGGTTTTTTTGTGGTACCGATGAACGCGCTGCTGCAACATCGCGGCCACATCCTGATGGGCGCCGGTCATTCCATTGCTGTGCAAAACTTTAACGAAAACGTGTCGATCCTCTGCATGATCGGCCTTTACGCGCTGCTGATCAGCCTTGATCTGTCGATTTACATCGTCATCGCGCTGTTCGGCTTGTTTGTATCGGGCTCGATGTGGCTGGTGCGCAAACGCCATCAGTACAACCTGACGCAAGGCCCGCTGCCGGCGATCCCAGACGGCACCGGGCATTAAATATCTTGCAAATCCCCAATAAAAAAGGCCGCAAAGATTCGCGGCTTTTTTTATTCCTGCCGGAAAATCACACAGCCACGAACTTGAAGCGCTTCACGGTTGTCATATCCATACCCTCGATGCGAATCAGCTTGGTGGAGGCGTCACGGCTCGGCGAATGCAGATCACCTTCGTTATACAGGTGCGCCACACCTGGGGTCAGCTTGTAGGTACGCACGTGCTTGACCTTGCCGGGTTTTTGCTCCGATGCGGCTTCGAGCAATGCCCAGTCATTCATCGCGGTCTCGCCGCGCGCCTGACCGTAGATTGCCCATGATGGCCCATGGTCGTGCGGATCGCTGGTCTTGGGGCCTTCATAGTTGTGCGCGATGATGCAAAAGCCGAAGTCAGCATCCTGGTACAGAATGTTGCGTTCCTTGCTATTGGTGTCGACATATTTGGCAACGAATTGCTCGTCGGCCAGCACTTGTGACAGCAGGCCGCACACTTTTTTGCGGCCCGCCGGGCCCGGTTCGGCCTTGATGAATTCGTGGCATTGTGCGGCGAAATTTTCCAGCGTGTGCCCTACGTGCTCCATGTTTCCCATGACTGCCTCCGGTTGTGAAGTCGGTGAGTGATCGCGCCCCGATTGTGCACCCTATGCCCCCAGCTTGAAAAGGGGTTTGATCACGACTTGCGGCACGTGCCAGAATAGCAGTGACGCACCTTGAGGAGAAAAAAATGTTCAATAAAATCAAATACTTAAGAATACGCCCTTTTGTGAGTTTCACAGCCTTTGCGGCATGGTCTGGCACAGCGCCACTGGCTCAGGCACAACCCACAGGCGGTACCTACCCTGAGCGGCCCATTCGCATGATTGCCGCGCAATCCGCCGGTTCGTCGCTTGACACCCTTCTGCGCATCTTCGCGCAAAAAATGACCGACGCGATAGGTCAACAAATCGTTGTCGACAATCGCGGCGGCGCTGGCGGCACCATCGGCGTGGAACTCGCGGCGCGTTCGCCCACCGACGGCTACACGCTGCTCGCGGGCGCGTCGAGTTCGATGATTGTGTCAAGCTACACCTACAAGAAGCTGCCATTCGACACGCTCAAGGATTTCACGCCGATCTCTTTGTTCGCCAACGTCGAAGCCGTGTTCGTGGTAAACCCCACGCTACCGGTGAAGAGCGTGAAGGATTTTCTCGCGCTCGCCAAGTCGCAACCCGGCAAGCTCAACATGGCTTCGGCGGGCGTGGGGGCGTCCAGCCACCTCGCAGGTCTCTTGTTCGTGAGCTTCACTGGCATCAACACCACTCACGTGCCGTACAAAGGCGGCGGACCGATGGCGGCAGCTATTGTTGCCAACGAAGTGCAGTGGGCGATTTCGCCGGCGGCAGCGCTTATGGGTCTGATCCGTGCCGGGCGTCTGCGCGCCGTGGCCATTTCATCGGCCAGGCGTTCGCCGATACTGCCTGATCTGCCCACCATCGCCGAATCCGGCGTGCCCGGTTATGACTATGGCAGCTGGAACGGTGTGCTGGCACCCGTAGGCACGCCACGTTCAATTATCAATCAGGTGCACGGCGTGATGCTCAAAGTCGCGGCCATGCCGGAAGTCCGCGAACAATTCGCGGCGCAGGGCCTGGCCCCAGCCTCCAGCGCATCGCCCGAGGAATTCGCCAAGTTGATTCGCGATGATTACGCCGCCATCGGAAAAGTGGTTAAGGCCGCTGGGATAAAGCCGGAGTAACACGTGAGCCGTGAGGGGTGAGGCGTGAACAAATGGCCCGACGTAAGTCGTAAACGCTTGGCGGTTGTGGCCGCCCTGTGGCTCTGGTGTCTCTCGTACAATGGCGCGCAGGCGCGGGAAATGATCACCATCCCCGCCGGCGCCTTCACCATGGGTCGCGACGAAGGCCCCGAGGATGAACGTCCGGCGCATCAAGTGCATCTACCCGCGTTTCAGATCGACCGTCTGCCGGTGACCAACGCGCAGTTTGCCGAATTCCTGAATGTGCGCGGGCACAGCACAGCAAGCGGCACACGGCTGTATGATTACGACGACAACGATGCACGCATTCATCAGGTCAATGGCAAATATGTGGCTGATCGCGGTTTTGAAAACCATCCGGTGGTCGAACCTTCCTGGTTGGATGCGCGTGAGTATTGCGCGTGGCGTGGCAAGCGTCTGCCTACCGAAGCCGAGTGGAAAAAAGCCGCTCGTGGCACTGATGCACGACGCTATCCGTTGGGAAACAGCGCGCCGGATGGCTCGCGCGCGCAATTCGGTGCGCGCTTCAACGAAACCGCACCCATTGAAAATTTCAGTGCAGGCGCCAGCCCCTTTGGCGTGCTGGGCCTGGCTGGCAACGCGTGGCATTGGGTGTCAAGCGCGTATCGGCCATACCCTTATCGCGCAGACGACGGCCGTGAAGACCCAACGCCTGGCCCGATACGCGCCACGCGCGGCGGCGGACATGGCTCCCCCGCCGAGGAAATCACCACCACGCAGCGCGGCCGCACGCTGTCACGCAATCCACGCGCGGGGCATCACAACATAGCTTTTCGCTGTGCTCGATAAGAACCACCATGACTGATAAGCGCCACCGCGCAATCTGATTTTTTTCACAACGATTCAATTGCGCAGAACTATACTTGACGGAGTCATATCTGCGGCGGCAAGGCCTGGGATACGCACACCTGATTGGCAAACAATGGAGCTACAAACGAATGGCGGCATCCGGCGGACTACGGCGTAAACTGCGCATTGCGTTTCCAGATCACTGCGCACTCTGGCTCTACGGCGACTGTGACAACCCCTTCAGTGGAAATACCAGCGCGCTTCGACGACATGCCATGCGATTGATGCTCCAATACAACCGCGACCTCAAGCCATGGAGCCTGCCAGAAAAAATTGCTCGCGTCGCAGGTACTTTTGCATGGCCGCTGAACGCATTGCTACGATGTGCCTTCCTCACCTTCGCCATCAGGAAAAATCTGCCAAAACCCGCCCGCGACCGGCCCCTGCAGGTTTTTCTGCATTGCTGGTATTGCGCCATGCGCTACAACATCACGCCTTCGGCGTACTACAAATTTCGTCTGTTTCTCGACCCCAATTGCGCCCGTATCCGCTTCTATCTTCAAGATCACGAAATGGCGTATCTAGTTCGGCTGACTTGGGAATCGTTGAACCTACAGCTGTCGCACACACTCAACGATAAGCTGGAGTTCTACAAATTTTGTCAAAAATATGATCTTTCTACGGCTCCTGTATTGGCGCACTGCAGCGATAGCAACACGGTCGTCATGCTTGCGCCAACCGCAGAGCTTAAGCGCGACCTAATGCTCAAATTCACTAACTCTGCAGCAAGCGAGGGTGTCGAGCTTATAGCATGGGACGGCACGACCAACGAGTGGAGACACCAGAATGCGTCGATTACCGAATCGCAACTCATGGATTTGCTGCGGACGAAGTCTTTGGGCAGAAGCGCTATACTCCAACCTAGCAGCCTGTCGGACTTAGCCGACAATTGTTTATTGAACTTGTCATCGAAGCCAGAAAGTAAACGTTGCTTGATAGGGGCATAGGATGCACAGGCGAGGCGAACGAATGACACGATTTGTGACGGTGAATCGAGACA
>SYEN01000146.1 GCA_005800795.1 Burkholderiales bacterium
GGTGCCGCGATCACTTGATGCCTGCCGTGGCCAAGGCGGCGAATATTTTTGTCGATCAATAAGCCAGGCCGTTCAAAGTGTCGGCAGCAACTTGACCAGTTCGCCGGTCTTCGCGTCAAGTAACGCCACGCCATATCCCGACCGGGTTTGCATGGGTACGTAATTGACGTCGGCAGCCTTGATCCCGGATTCCGCGATGCGCGCGGCGATTTTGTCTGCCGTGGCTTTGTCCAGTTTTGCCAGGAAATCCAGTGGACGGCTTGCCGCCAGCGCACGGGCGCGGTATTCGCCGTACGGCACATAAAGCCGGGGAAAGCGGTGCATGCCCTTCCCGCTGCTCGTGGTAGCGACAATGATTTTCCTTAATTCACTTTCTTCCCGTGGCAACTCCACTGCCGCATAAACGGGCTTGGTGAGCGGGAGGGAACGAAACTCGGGCCGCGAGGCCTGAGCAATGTCCGCTGCGTCGAGGTCGAATGTCCGCACGGTAACAAAATGATCCACTGCAAAAACAATATATACCGGGCGTGTTACGTACATCAAATGACAGCCGTAGAGCAAGGCCCCCGTCTGGAACAGCGCTATGACAAAAAGATCGAACCGCAGCTTGGGTTTGCCAGGTTTGAACACAACCAGAGTAATCAACGGGCCAAGGACTACGTCAACAGCTAAAAGGATCAGCAGTATGTCCCTGCCGCCCTCGGCGTCGAAAAAAGGTGGTGGGAACCATACAAAGGCCATCCAAAGTATGACAGCCACCGCGACAACGGCGCTGATGGCCATGTGTATTGCAAATGCTTTCCAGCGTGTCAGGCCCAGCGTGGGGGGCGCAATTGCCTCGGACATGATATTCAATCGAATTGCGGCTGTTGCGGTGTCAGGCAATATTATAAATATGATTATTATGAATTGCCTACATCCTGATTTGCACTTCGATTCCGGTGCCAACCCCGGGATTTGCGCTGAGTGACAACGATGGATGGAGCACTCAATGTGCGATAACCTTTTTTCTGAAATTTGTCTCGCCATTTTCCCGCCACAATTCATAACCGCCTTGCCATGACCTTGCCCCGCTCAGGCCCGTTTTTCGCGATTACATCCCTTCTGCGCGATGGTACGCTAAACAAAGGAGCATGGGATGAGCCGGAATCGTTTCTTGATGTTGTTGGCGGGCGGGTCGGCTGCGGGTGCGGCGGCACTGTTGTATTGGAGCGTTCTTAATCGTGGAGGCGGCGCATGGCTGCCACCAGTGGGTAACGTGCGGCGGGTGACAGTCGAGGATCGTGTCGCGCAGTACGGCGAGCGGGCCGATGCGCGGCTGCGCCCGGCGTTTGAACGCGCGGGAGTGGCGTATCCGCCAGCGAAAGTGGCGTTGCTGGTGTTCAAGGACACGCGCGCGTTGGAACTCTACGCACGAGACTCTGCTGAGGGCGAATGGCGGCATGTGACCTCCTATGCCGTATGCGGAGCCAGTGGAAAGCCCGGCCCCAAACTGATGGAAGGCGATCGCCAGGTACCGGAGGGCATTTACGGCATCGAGTTGCTGAACCCGGCCAGCCGCTTTCACCTTTCACTCAAGTTGGATTACCCGAACGCGTTCGACCGCCGTATGGGCGCGGCGGATGGCCGCGTGAACCTCGGCAGCGACATCATGATCCACGGCGGCGCGTTTTCGGTGGGCTGTCTCGCGATGGGGGACGACATCGCGGAAGACCTGTTCATCCTCGCCGCGCGCGCCGGCAAGGAGAATGTGCGCGTGATGATTGCGCCGACAGATTTCAGGCTGGAGCGGCCGCGCGTCATCATGTACGAGCCACGCTGGGTATCGATGCTGTATGCGAATCTTAGTGAGGAACTGGCGCGGTTTGCGCAGGCGATTTAGTGCGTGTTATGAGCGCGGGGCCCTGAGGGTTGTCTGCATGACAGCTACAGTACTAGTCCATTTTGCAAGAGAATACTTGAAGTGTTCTTTTGATTTCACTTTCTATGGTCTTTCGATTCTTAGCTGCCAAAGTTGGATCAGAGGCAATTTTTAGCAATACCAAATTCGGTAGCACCTATTCCGAATTCGCTTGTGCACAACTTGGCTTTGCATTGTAAATTTGGTGATCGAGTTTGGGCGTGCTTTTTCGCGTCCACGCCAGTTTCCGAACAGGAACGCGCAAACACCCCCTTTGTTCTACCAACAACAAGCTTCGCGGAGACTTCAGATCTTTACACAAGATGTACCGTTTTGGTTAGCTGTCACTCGCCCGAAGGCTCCACCCGATGAGCTTCGGGTGGAGAAATACCGCAGCGCCGATATAAACCACCATCATCTGCAAGATAAAGAGCAGGTCGATCGCGTCCCGGGGTGCCTTAAGTGCTCTTGATGGATTTCGCGGATCGACCAGCACGGTTAGCTTCTCGCCCGGCTGCGGGTTTACCGAGTAAGGGCGCTTAAACGTGAGGCTATGACTTTGCCCGCCAACTTCATACACGACGTAGACTGTAATGCTTGGATGGGAGCCGCCCGTAGTGCTCGAGCGCAAGACGTTGGTGATACGCGCTTCGACAGGTGCCCAGCTTTCCGAATGGAACCAGACCCATGTCTGATTTCCGGACAAGGCAATGAAGAGAATTGCTCCACCGATAAACAACCTGACGCCCCACCCGACCACCGGCTCCCTCGGGTGGACACGAATTCCAAGCATCTTCATTTATCTTTCTAAAGCCGCGCGGGTTCGCTAATCCACCCGCGCCCCCGAAGCCTTGACCACCTTCGCCCATTTCACCACTTCCGCGCGCGTGTAGTTGGCGGCGTCCTGCGGCGTGCCGGTGAGCAGCTCCGCGCCTTGTGCCACGAATTTGTCGCGCACTTCCGGTGTTTGCAGGGCGCGTGCGACGGCATCGTTGATGCGCGTGACGGCTTCTTTCGGTGTGCCGGTGGGCGCGAATAGCGCGAACCAGGTGCCGGATTCAAAGCCTGCGTAGGTTTCCGCGACCGTGGGGATTTGCGGCGCGATGGGGCTGCGCTTTACGCTGGTGATGGCCAGTGCGCGTAGCCGCCCGCTGTTGACGTGCTGCATCACCGTCAGAATATTCACGAACATGAACGAGATATTGCCCGCGATCAGGTCGTTTAAGGCCAGCGGCGTGCCTTTGTAGGGCACGTGCAGCAACTTCATGCCGGTCTGCATGCGAAACATTTCGGTGGTGAGATGCGGCGTACTGCCCGCGCCGGTGGTGGCGTAGGTGAGTTCCTCACGCCGCCCCCTCGCGAATGCCAC
>SYEN01000147.1 GCA_005800795.1 Burkholderiales bacterium
GCTGAAAGAAAATGGCTGGTCGCCGCGCCGCTGCTGTCCGCACGGCGGGCATCAGATGTCGCTAAACATCGCGGCGGGGCTGGGGCTGGGGGGGAATGAATCGTACCCGGATGTGTTTCAGCCGTTCGGCGGGTTTGCCGACAATACCCCGGTGGTGGATGGCTATGTCACCCTGCCGCAGATTCCGGGCGTGGGGTTTGAAGCGAAGTCCAAGTTGATTGACCTGGTGCGCCGCTTGACGGCGTAACCCGTTTCTGTTTTAACTAATTGATTTTATTGGATATTTTATGAAGCATTTGAGCGTGTGTGTGGCGACCGTCACGGCAATGGCGTTGTCAACCCTGATGGGTATGGGCGCGGTGCATGCGGCAGAAAATTTTCCGAATAAGCCGGTGCGTTTGGTGGTGGCGTTTCCGATCGCAGGCGCGACGGATATTCTGGCGCGGCACTTCGCGCTGAAAATGTCGGAGCAAATGGGATATCAAGTCATCGTCGATAACCGGCCCGGCGCGGGCGGCACCATCGGCAGCAAGATCGTGTCGGGCGCAATTGCCGACGGCTACACGCTCACCATGGGCACCACCAGTACGCATGCCATAGGCCCGCATCTTTACACCAACAAGCCGTACGATCCGATCAGTGATTTCACGGCGATCACGCAAATGTGCGTTTCACCGACGGTGCTGATGGTGGCAGCACAGGTGCCCGCAAAGTCACTCAAGGAATTCATCGGGCTCGCCAAGTCGCAACCGGGCAAACTGAATTTTGGGTCATCGGGCATCGGCACGCAGTTTCATTTGTCCGGCGAATTGCTGAAGCTGCTCGCGGGCATCAATATCGTGCACGTGCCGTACAAGGGTACGGCGTTGGTGTATCCGGACATGATCGCCGGGCAGATTCAAATGCTGTTCGACGTGCCACCCGCTGCTTTGCCGTTTATCAAGCAGGGCCGAGTGCGCGCGCTGGGCATTTCGGGCGCGAAACGTACGCCGGTGCTGCCCGACACGCCGACCATCGCCGAGGCGGGCCTCGCCGGTTACGAAGCCGATTTGTGGTGGGGCCTGTTCGCGCCCCCCAAAATGGCGAAAGATCGCCTGGCGCGTGTGCACGCCATCGCCGCAAAATCGCTGACGTCGCCGGAGGTGAAGGAGCGCTACGCGGGCATGGGCACTGATGTCGTGGCCAGTGTGCCAGAGGCATTCACCACGTTTCTGAAAGTGGAAAGTGCAAAGTGGGAGAAAGTGGTTAGGGCCTCGGGGGCGAAGGCCGAGTAGTGTAAGTTTTTGTTTAAATGGATAAATTATGAGTAGCGTAGAAAGCCAGATACGCAAGCTACTGCAAACGGTTGGACGTGAACCGCCGACCGGAGACGGTTAGCCCCTGACGGTTCACTTTCGCTGCACCAATTTAATGAGTTCGCAATCCGATCAGCTTCGCGACCTTGGTAAACGTGTCGATTTCCGCCCGCAATATTTTTTCGTGCTCTTCCGGTGTGCAGGTAGACGGCACAAAGCCCATGATGCGCATGCGGTCGCTGACATCGGGCAATTCGACGATACGTTTAACTTCGTTGGCAAGCGTGCGCCGGATGGCAAGTGATGTTCCCGCCGGTGCGAGCAGTGCGTACGAGCCATCGCGCTGGTAACCCGGCACCGCTTCGGCCATCGCGGGCGTATCCGGCAAACTCGGCGCGCGCTTGGGCGTGAACACCGCCAGCGCGGTCAGTTTTCTGTCCTTGACCAATGGCAAGGCGGGGCCGAGCGGCACGGCGGCAAAGTGTGTTCGTCCCGCCACCACTTCGATCATGGCTTCGGAGGTGGCCTTGAACGCCACGTGACGTGCCTTGACGCCGGTGGCAAATCGAAAGCGTTCCACATCCATGTGCGTGCCCGTGCCTGCGCCGGAGGAGCTGAACAGCATCTGCTCGGGCCGAGCCTGCGCATACGCGACCAGTTCCTTGACGGACTTCAAATTGAGGGACGGAGATGCCACCAACACTTGCGTGGAGTAGCCGACCTGGGTGACGCCCGCGAAATCCTTGATCGAGTCGTAGGGCAGGTTCGCCTGTATTGCCGCGCGTATGGCGAACTGGCCCGACTGCAACAGCAGCGTGTAGCCATCCGGTGCTGCTTTGGCGACGATATTTGCGCCGAGCGTACCGCCCGCGCCGGCGCGATTTTCGATCACCACAGGATGGCCGAAATGGTCAGCCATTTTCGTGCCGATGAGGCGCGCCACGATGTCGGTCTGGCTGGCGGCTGAGGCGGTAACCAGGCGTATGGGCTTGTGCGGATACTTTTGCGCGGTCTGTGCCTGGCTCGATGCGGTGTGCACCAGCACACAGCATGCCGCCAGCCCCGCTAGTGCGGTCGCGGTACTCATACTGGCAGCACAACGGATTGCAGCGCTTCACCCCGCGCCAGCCGGTCAATGTTCGCCACCACGAAGCGCAGCGTATTGAGGTCCGATTCCAGGGCGCGTGTCGCCATGTGCGGCGTGAGAATCACGTTGTCGAAGCCGAACAGCGGATTTTCCAGATCGATCGGCTCCTTCTCAGTGACATCAAGGCCTGCACCCAGGATCTGCCGGTTGCGCAAGGCGCGCACCAGTGCGGCTTCTTCCACCACCGGGCCACGCGCGGTGTTTATCAGTATCGCGGTGGGTTTCATCAGAGCCAGTTCGCGATCGGAAATCAGATAGCGCGTGGTGCGCTCCAGCGGCACATTCACCGACACAATATCGGAGGTGGACAGCAGGGCGTCGAGCGCCATGGGCTTTGCGCCCGCAGCCGCCACGTAGACATCGTCGAAGGTACGGACGTCGTGAAACACCACGTTGCATTCCCAGCCTTGCAGCCGCTTGGCGATACGCGAACCGACGTTGCCCAGACCGATGATGCCGACCTGCTTGCCCACCAGGGTGCGAAATTCCGGAATCGGCAACGCAGTGATTTCCGACGACCACAGCCCGGCGCGCACGTCGGCCATCTGCTTGTGGAACTTGCGCGAGATGCCGAACATCAGTGCAATCGCGTGCTCGGCCACCGCCACCGCATTGGCGCCGCCGTGGTTGGCCACCGCACAGCCGAATTCGGCGAGCCGCACTTTGTCGAAACGGTCGGTGCCTGCGGACGCGGCCTGCATTAGTTTGATGGTGGGAACTTTCTGCACCAGATCGTTGATCAACCCCTGGCGTATCGCGCGGTACACCGGCGTGGTGATGGCGATGCTGCCTTCACTCTGTTGCGCGATCTTTTCCAGGGATAAGTCCGAATCCACCAGAACAAATTTTACGTTGCCGCCCAGTTCCGCAGCGATGGTATTGAATTCGTCCGTGCGCTTGCGCGTGGCGTCGGTAACCGGCGCCAGCACAATGGCGATTTTGGTCATTCTTTTGCTCCCGTTAGTTCATGGTTGTTGGGTAAGTTGATTCCTGGCATATGCGGTGTCACGCGGCGACCGGCGTTTCGCCCTTCACGCTCACGCGGTGCATATAGCGCACGCCGTACGCCTTGTAGTCCGACACGGCATAGTGCATGGTGCAGGTGTTGTCCCAGATCACCAGATCGTTCCGGCGCCATTGGTGGCGATAAAGAAATTCCTGTTGCGTGGTGTGCGCAAACAGAAATTCCAGCAGCGCTTTACTCTCCGCTGAATGCATGCCAACGATGTGCGAGGTGAAGCCGGGGTTCACAAACAGCGAACGATGACCGGTTCGCGCATGGTAGCGCACCACCGGATGCGTCGCCGTTTTTGCGGCGGCCAGATCGGCCTTGCCGACCAGTTCTTTCGCATAGCTGTTCTGGCTGCCGTCGGCGAGGGTCTTGGCGAGCGTATGTACCGCGGTCAGGCCTTGCAGCAGGCGCTTCATCGTATCCGACAGCGCTTCATAGCTCGTGCTCAGCGACGCGAAGATGGTGTCCCCGCCGCAGGGTGGCAGCTCCAGGCCATACAACAACGAGCAACGCGACGGCGTGTTGCCGTGCGTGCCGTCTGTGTGCCAGTAAGTGCCCGCGTCCTCGCGCCCCTGCGGCACGCCGTTGATCACCTTGTTCGACACGCGATAGATCGCGGGGAACTCCGGGTGCCAATAGTGTCCGAGGATGGAATGCGGGTCCGCCGTGCCCATTGCCGGCTCGCCAAAGCGACGGGCAAAAGCGATGTGTTCGGCGGGACTGATGTGAACATCACGCAGCACCAGCAGGCCGTGTGCGCAGTCCCATGCCGTCAGCAGTTGCTCGAATTGTGCGTCGGTGCAACCCGCCACGTCGAAGCTGGTGACTTCGGCGCCCAGCACGGGTGACAGACGCTTGACGTTCAGCGATGTGTCAAGGTTCTCAGTGTTCGCGATGTTCGCAATGTTTGATGAGGTGGCGGCGGCAAGTGCCATGGTTCTGTACCTTTTGTTCCCGGTGACGGATAACCAGTCTAAGTTCCGCTTTGGCGCATTGTCAACGATCCGGCCGCGTCGAGCCGCAGTTCCAGCATGCGGTGAACTGGCCTTCAAGTTGCTCACCGCATTGCGTGCAACACCAGTGTTCGTGGGCATGAATACTCGCGGCTTCGCCTCGAAAAAATTGCCTCACCAGTTCATGGGCGCGCGATACGTCCGTATCATCGATAACCCACACCTTGCAGATATCGGCGGGCAGTTCGCCAATGCCGCCGGTGAGAAATTCGCCACGCACGATGGCCTGCACGCCGTTCGATTCGAGATAGCCAAGGATCAGGTGCGCTTCGGCGGCGTGGCGTGCTGTGTGCAGCGGTTTCATATGAGTAGTGTAGCGGGTCGTACGGCAAGAGAGACATGTACGCATGATAAAACCCCCCGTTTCAGGATGCGCATGAACAGACCACTCAACATCGGCATACTCGAAGGCGACGACATCGGATTGGAAGTCGTGCCCGAAACCATCAAAGTGATGCGTGCGGCGGCTGCGAAGGCGAAATGCGCCATCGATTGGCACCCGCTACCGATAGGCAGAAGGGCGTTCGACGAACTGGGTAATACGTTGCCGCCCGGCACGCTGGAAAAGCTCGACACGCTCGACGGCTGGGTGCTGGGGCCCACAGGACATCAGGCATACCCGAAAAACAATCCGAACTCGATCAATCCGCACCCGATCCTGCGGCGGCATTACGACCTCTTTGCCAACATACGGCCGTCGAAATCGTATCCGGGCATTCCGTGCATCTACAAGGATGTGGATTTGATACTCGTGCGCGAAAACAACGAAGGATTTCCGCCGGATCGCAATGTGCATTTGGGTTATGGCGAGTTTCGTCCGTCGCCCGACATGACCATCGGAATTCGCGTCATCACGCGCCAGGGGTCTCAGAAAGTGGCGCGCGCGGCATTCGATATTGCGCGCACGCGCCAACGCAAGATCGTCACCGCGGTGCACAAAGACACCGTGTTCAAGCTCGCCTGCGGCATGTTCGCCGAAGAGTGCCGTAAGGTTGCGAAGGAATATCCCGACGTGGCGTTCAACGAAGTGCTGGTCGATACCATGGCCGCCAAGCTCATCATGAAGCCGCAACAGTTTGATGTGATTGTTACCACCAACACCTTTGGCGATATTTTGTCGGATGCTACGTCCGCGCTGGTGGGTGGGCTGGGGCTGGCGCCGGGTTTATCGGCAGGGCCGCAGCGTGCGATGGCGCAGGCGACACACGGTTCGGCGCCAGATATCGCGGGCAAGGGCATTGCAAATCCGTACGCGATGATCATGTCAGGGCAGATGCTGTTGCAGTGGCTGGGCCGCAAACACAATGTCGAAGCGGCTTTGCGCGCTGCGGATTTGATGGAGCTTGCCACTGAATCCGTAGTCAAGGCAGGCAAAGTACTGACGGCCGATATGGGCGGCAAAGCTTCCACGCGTGAGATAGGGGATGCCATCGCGGCGGCGATTAGTACTGTATAGTTTATGGTAAGTATATGATTTTATTGAATATTTTAAGTGCCGGCGCAGCGCAAGCCGCGGTGCAGAACGTGATCGCGGATTTCAAGCGTGACACGGGCAATGACGTGCGCGCGGCATTCGGCGCGGCGGGCGCGATGAAGGCGCGTGCGCTTGAGGGTACGAAGGGCAACGAAGGTGCGCCGGTGGATGTGATCGTGCTCACCGACGTGATGATCGATGAATTAATTGCGTCGGGCTTTGCGGCGCCAGGGCGATTTGATCTTGGCAAAGTGGGCACTGGTGTTGCCGTGCGTTCGGGTGTGGCGAAGCCCGATGTCAGTAGCGCAGAGGCGTTGCGCGCCACGTTGCGTGCGGGGAGCGTGATTGCGTTTCCCGATCCGGCGATCGCCACCGCTGGCAAAATTGTGATGGCGTGTCTGGAAAAGCTGGGCATTCCGGGTGAACTAAAAGACCGGCTGAAATTTTTCCCCAACGGTAACGCGGCAATGAACTGGCTGGCAGTCAGCGGCGACCACCGCGCCATTGGCATCACGCAAAACAGCGAAATTCTGCCGATTGCAGGTGTCACGTATGTCGCGCCGCTGCCGGATGAATTTCAGGCCAAAGCCACCTACTCGGCGGCTTGCACGTCGGCGTGCATGGTGAACACTGCACAGGCGCCGGCAGCGCAAGATTTTGTTTCGCGCTTGACGTCCCGTGCCGCCCGGCCGATGCTGGCCGCGTCTGGTTACGAATTTTGATCGAATAAACTGCAAAACTACTGGAGATCTCAATGGACAGCCGCATCGTGCACCTCGCCCTAAAAGTCGAAAATCTTGAAGAGACCACGGCGTTCTACCAAAAGGTGTTCGGCTTCTGGGAAGTCGAGACGCGCAAGACGCGCGACCATTTGTCGCGCCATCTCACCGACGGCGCAATGGATTTCACGCTGATCAAATACGACGAGGGCACGCAATCGGCCGAGTCGAAGGCTTCCGGCGAAGGCCCGTGCATCCATCACTTCGCGATTGAAGTGGAGGACATTGAAAAATACACTGAAGAAATCAAGAAGCAGGGCTGCAAAATTGTCAGCGACCCCGGCGTGATTCCGGTGAAATTCAAGGCGCCGGGCGGCACCACCGCCGAGCTGGTGCCCATTGGCCGCTACAAGAAGACGCAGCGTCCTGTGGCGTAGGCTCGAATGGTAGCGCTGTTGGCTGGTGCGTGCATCCACTGAAAAGGAGGCATCCGTGCAAGGCACAATGATGGATTTTCCGTTGACGCTCGCGCATGTGCTGGGGCGCGCGGGGCAATTGTTTGGCGCGACAGAAATCGTGTCGCGCCTGCCGGATAAATCGTTGCATCGCCAGCGCTACGCGGATTTTCACCGTCGCGCAAAGGCACTCGGGGCAGCGTTGCAAAAGCTCGGCCTGAAAAAGGGCGACCGTGTAGCGACGCTGATGTGGAATCACTACGCGCATCTGGAAGCCTATTTTGGTATTCCATGCGCAGGCGGTGTCTTGCACACGTTGAATCTGCGGTTGCATCCCGATGATATTGCTTACATCGCGAATCATGCCGGGGATCGTTTTCTGATCGTCGACGACGTGTTGCTGCCTTTGCTGGAAAAATTCAGCGCGCAGGTGAAGTTCGAACGGGTGATCGTGGTGCCGCTGACCGGCGCAGCGGTGCCGCAAGGTTGCGACGACTACGAGCAATTACTGGCCGCAGCGCCTGCGTTTGTGCAGCCGGCCCTGGATGAGAACGACGCGGCGGGTATGTGTTACACCTCCGGTACCACGGGCAAACCCAAAGGCGTGGTGTATACCCACCGCTCCATCGTGCTGCATGCGCTGGCCACTGCGACGGTGGATGTGCTGGGCTTGTCCAACCGGGATTCGCTGTGTCCGGTGGTGCCGATGTTTCACGTGAACGCGTGGGGGCTGCCGTTCTCGGCAGCGATGACCGGCGCGAAGCTCGCGTTTCCGGGGCCACATCTGGACGCGGTGAATCTGCTCGATTTGTGTCAGGACGAGCGGGTCACCCTGTCGGCAGGTGTGCCGACGATTTGGATGGGCATGCTGCAGGCGCTGCAAAAGGAGCCAAAGCGCTGGAAGCTGCAAAACAATCTGCGCATGGTGTGCGGGGGTGCGGCGGCGCCGGAATCGATGATTCGTGCGTTTGATCAATTTGGCATGCGCGTGATTCATGGCTGGGGTATGACAGAAACCTCGCCTCTGGGCGCGATTAACTTTATCAAGCGCGAACTTGAGGGTCTGTCACCGGACGAAGAATACGCGGTGCGTGCCAAGCAGGGTGTGCCACCGCCGTTCGTGGAGCTGCGCACCATGTCGGAGAACGGCGAAGCGCCGTGGGACGGCAAGGCCATGGGCGAATTGCAAGTACGCGGGCCGTGGGTGGCAGCCGGGTATCACGAACTGCCTTCGGAAACGGACCAGTGGACCAAGGATGGCTGGTTTCGCACGGGCGACATCGCGATTCTGGACCAACATGGCTACATGAAAATCGCCGACCGCATCAAGGATCTGGTGAAATCCGGCGGCGAATGGATCAGTTCGGTCGATCTGGAAAACGCGCTGGTGGCACACCCGGCGGTTCTGGAGGCGGCGGTGATCGCAGCACCCCACCCGAAGTGGGACGAACGGCCGCTGGCGGTGGTGGTATTGAAGCCTGGGCAAAGCGCCACTGCGGAAGCGCTGCGCGAGCATCTGGCGCCGCTGTTCGCCAAATTCTGGCTGCCTGATGCGGTGCTGTTTGCCGATGCGATTCCCAAAACCTCGACGGGCAAGATGTTGAAGGCTACACTGCGCGAGCAGTATCAAAACTATTTCACTTGATGAGGGCTGACTCATGACCCAGGTAAACGCCATCCCGCTGCAAATCGACGTCGTTTCAGACGTTGTTTGACCGTGGTGCTTCATCGGTAAACGCAAACTCGAAAAAGCGTTGAAGCTGCTCGCCGAGCAGCATCCCGATGTAAAACCGGCCGTGCGCTGGTTACCGTTTCAGTTGAATCCCGATTTACCGGCCGAAGGCATCACGCGCGCCGACTACATCACCCGCAAGTTTGGCGCGCGCGGCAATACCTATGAGCGCGTGTCAAAAGTCGGCGAGACCGTGGGCATTCCGTTTGCCTTCAGCAAGATCGAAGTGCAGCCGAATACCGTGAACGCGCACCGGTTGCTGCATTACGCCGAGCAAAACGGCAAGCAGGACGCGGTGGTTGAAGTGCTGTTCGATGCGTATTTCGTCAACGGCGCGAACCTCACCGACGTGGATGCGCTGGCGGATGTTGCCGCCAAGGGGGGCCTGGATCGTGAAACGGCGCGTGCCTGGCTCGCCAGCGATGCGGATCGCGATGTGGTGGTGGCCGGTGACATGGAAGCGCGCAACGCGGGCATCGGCGGCGTGCCGTTTTTCATTTTCAACCGTGCGGTGGGTGTGTCGGGCGCGCAAGACCCGGAGACGCTTGTGGATGCGATGATGCAATCGATGCAGCCGCCGAAGGCGAAAACGGCTTGATACGAGTCACGTTTGCTTGATCAGCCACGCCCGCGCCCCAGTTTCTCCGCCACCTTCTGAAAATACGCGTCGTCGATGGCGATATTGCGCCCGCGCAGCGCTCCTGCGCGGGCCAGCAGCACGTTGAATTTTGCCGCGAGCTTGCTGCGTTCGGTGTGGTCATGTTCGCGTTCCAGCATTTGTTCGATTTCGCGCAGATCGCGCAACGCTTCCACTTCGGGCGGCACGTAGCCGGAATTTTTCAGGATGCGGTAGGCCGCTCGCAGTTCTTCGGGAATCATCGCGTCGTCGTCGAGTTTCAGCGGCGCGCCCGCGCCCGGCAGATCATCAAACACGCCGCTTTGTTGCGCCTCGCGGATGCGTTGTTCAGCGAGCATGTCAAAGCCCGATATCGGCGGCGGCGTGTGGCGCTTGCGCGGCATGGCGAGCAGTGGTGTAGCGTAAGTATTTGTTTTTATTGAGTTATTTTAACAGATTAAAAACCTGTTTAATGAGCGCCACGCGCGCAGCGGCATCAGCGGTATTGGCCTCGATGCGCAGTTTATCCTGCCCGGCGAGTTTGAAATTACGCCGAGTCTGGATGAGGTTGATGATTTTCATCGGGTCTACCGGCGGCTTGGGCACGAACTGCAGTTGTATCGCGGTTTCACTTGCATCAATGCGCGCGATCCCCAGCGGTTTGCCCGCAAGGCGCAGGCGATGGCTTTCAATCAGCGCGCGTACGGGCGGCGGCAGCTCGCCGAAACGGTCGATCAGTTCCTCGCGCAGACGTTCCAGTTCCTCGTCGTCGCTGCAATTGGCCAGGCGTTTGTAAAGCACCAGCCGCTCGTGCACGTCGCTGCAATACGCGGCGGGCAACAGTGCGGGCGTGTGCAGATTGATTTCAGTGGTCACGCCCAGCGGCGCGGCAAGATCGGGTTCCTTGCCCTGCTTCAACGCGCGTACCGCGGTGTCGAGCATTGCCGCGTACATATTGAAGCCGACTTCCTGCATTTCGCCGCTTTGCGATTCGCCCAGCACTTCGCCCGCGCCGCGGATTTCCA
>SYEN01000148.1 GCA_005800795.1 Burkholderiales bacterium
AACGTGTTGTCAACGGGTGCAGGGCGCGCGGTTCGTCTTGCTTATGCCGTAGCAAGATGGGTATTTGCTGCGGGAGCGCTATGGCTTTTGATGGCAGCGACCGCCCGCTCACAGCAGATATCACTGACGCTCGACGACATCACCGGCGCGGGGTTTTCCGCGCAGGGCATCCGTGCGAGTTTTGTCAATGGCGTAGTGACCATTCAGATTGCCGCCGTCAAGTTGGGCGAGCAAAGCTGGAAGGACATCCTGCTGGATTGCGCAGCGCTGAGACTTGAGCATGCGCGCATCGCCTGCGACGAAGGCATGCTGTCCGCGCCTGCATTGGGCGAGAAAATTCCGCTGTCGTTCAGCTACCGCACTGACAAGCGCGCGTTGGAACTAGCCTTCAAGCCGGCCAAGGGCGAAACCTGGCAGGTGAACATGACGCCGGGCAAACGCGGCAGCGATTTGAGTCTGCGCATCGAAAGCGGGCGCTTGCAGCGCGCTGCGCCATGGTTGCCGCCGGATTTGCCAAAGCTGAACGCCGGTGTGATCAACGGTTCTGTCGTTTATGGCGGTGATGGGCGCATCAGCGCAAAGCTCACCGTGACCAACGTGGGATTCGCCGATGCCACAGGGCTGCGCGCCTGCGAAAAAATGGGCTTCACCCTCGACGCCGCCGCTGAACCCGCAGCCGATCACCTGCGCTGGAACGCGACGCTGGTCTGGCAGGCGGGCGAAACCTTCTGGCAGCCAATCTATTTGAAGGCGGCGAATCAGCGCTTGTCCGCTGAAGGGCGGCTGGGTGCAAAGTTATTGACGGTCGAGCGCGGCGTTCTGGGCTATCCCGGCGTGGGCGATGTCACATTCGCGGGCGCCTATGATCTGGCTGGAAAGAGGATTTCACAGGCACGCGCTGAAGCACAGGCGATACCGTTGACCCCGTTGCACGAGATCGTGCTGAAGCCGTTTCTCGAAGGCACGGCACTTTCCGATCTGCGTAGCGACGGACGCGTGTCGGCCGCATTGCGCCTGACCGAAGCAGGCTTGCAAAGCGTTGATGTGAAGCTCGACAATGTGTCGTTTGAAGACAAGACCCAGCGCCGCTTTGCGCTGTTTGAAGTCAACGGCAGCGTGCCGTGGCGTGCGGACGCGGCGACGCAGGCAGCGGTCACGGTCAAGGGTGGTGAGATTCTCAAAATGCCGGTGGGAACGTTTGCGGTGCCACTTGATATGCAGGGGCCGCGTTTTGAGTTGAAGCAGTTGCGTGTGCCGTTGCTCGATGGTTTTGTTGATGTGCGCGATTTTGTGGCGCGCGTGGGTGCTGCAGGTGGCGCCAGTGGCTACTGGCAATTCACCGGCGAGGTGGGTGGTATTTCGATGGATAAATTTACGGCCGCGCTGGGGATGCCGGTGATGTACGGCACACTGGCGGCAACGTTGCCGATGGTACGCCACGTGAAGTCAACCCTGCGCGTGGACGGCGCGTTGTCTTTGCAGGTGTTCGACGGCACGGTGGATGTGAAGAACCTGGTGTTGCTGGATGTATTCGGCAAGGCGCCGCGCGTGCAGGCCGATGTGAGCATGCGCAATCTGGATCTGGGGCTTGTGACGCGCACGTATTCCTTCGGCAACATTACCGGGCGGATCGACGCCAGTGTCGCCGGGCTGGAACTGGTGAACTGGCAGCCGGTCAAATTCGATGCACGGCTGGCGAGCAGTGCCGGCGAGTATCCGCGCAAGATCAGTCAGGCGGCGGTGCAGAATATTTCGGCGCTCGGTGGTGCGGGTGCGGCAGCGGCGATCCAACGGAGCTTCCTGCGCTTTTTCGAGCAGTTCGGTTATGACAGACTGGGTTGGCGTTGCAAGTTGCAAAACAGCGTGTGCGAAATGAGCGGTGTCGAAGGTGAAGACAAACCGCAAGGCTATGTGCTGGTGAAGGGTGGCGGCATACCGGCAATAACAGTGATGGGCTACAATCGCCAGGTGAGTTGGCAGGAATTGCTGGATCGCATCAAACGGGTGACGCAAGGCAACGTGAAACCGATAGTGGAGTAACAACATGACGGCATTGGCAAAGAATAGACGAGTGCTGCTGGGCGTTTTGACGGGAGCGGCGCTGATGAGCGCGGGCTGCGTCACCATCAATATTTATTTTCCGGCGGCGGCGGCGGAAAAGGCCGCGGATCGCATTATCGATGAAGTGTGGCAGCTCAAGGGTGGCGTTCCGTCGTCACCCCCATCACCCTCATCGCCTTCTTCACCATCCTCTCCGGCCCCCAAATCAGACAAGCCGGCGGCGAAATAAGGAGCAAGCCATGAAACCACTATTCGTAAAAATTCTGTGGCTGGTTGCGTCGTTGACAGGTGCAAGTCAGGCGTTTGCGCAAGCCAATCTTGAAATCAACACGCCGGGCATTGCCGCCATACAAAGCAGCATGCAAAAACGTCACGCCGAACTCGCACCGCTATACGGTAGCGGTGCGGTGGGCCTGACTCGTGACGGCAATGTCGCACTGCGCGACGCGGCGGCGGTGCCGCTGCCGCAGCGTGCCGCCGTCAACGCGCTGATCGCGGCAGAGAATCAGGATCGCGCCGCGCTGTATCGTGAAATTGCGCGTGCCAACAATCGCCCGGAATGGGAAGGTGAAATCCGCAACACCTTCGGCCAGCGCTGGATCGATCGTGCGCAGCCCGGCTGGTATGTACAAAACGCGGGCGGAGCGTGGATAAAAAAATAAGTTTTAAGTATCTGTTTTTAAAAGACTTTTTGTGACGCCAGTCTTGGTGTTCGACATCGAGACGGTGCCGGATATCGCGGGCCTGCGGCGGCTGCATGACTTTGGTGCTGGCGATGGCAACCTCAGCGATGCCGACGTGGCCGCCATGGCATTTCAGTTGCGGCGACAAACTTCCGGTGGCGATTTTTTGCAGTTGCATCTGCACCGCGTGCTGGTCATTTCGTGTGCGCTGCGCGACCGTGACAGCTTCAAGGTCTGGTCGCTGGGCGCGAATGGCGAATCCGAAGGCGAAGTCATACAACGCTTTTTCGATGGCATCGAGAAATACACGCCGCAACTGGTGTCGTGGAATGGCGGCGGATTTGACCTGCCGGTGTTGCACTATCGCGGCCTGGTGCATGGGGTGCGCGCGCCGCGCTACTGGGACATGGGTGAGGGCGATCATCGCGACAGCCGTGATTTCAAGTGGAACAACTACATCAGCCGTTACCACTCGCGCCACCTGGATTTAATGGATCTGCTGGCGATGTATCAACCACGCGCCAACGCGCCGCTGGATGATCTGGCGCAGCTGATGGGCCTGCCTGGCAAACTTGGCATGTCCGGCGCGCAGGTGTGGGACGCGTATCAGGCCGGCAAACTGGCCGACATCAGCAACTATTGCCAAACTGACGTGGTGAATACGTATCTGGTGTATCTGCGGTTTCAGTTGATGCGTGGTACGCTTACCCCGGATCAGCATACTCAGCAGTGCGAGCTGGTGCGTTCAACGCTGGGAAAATCCGCCGAGCCGCACTGGAAGCAATTTTTGGAGCGGTGGAAGCATTAAGATAAGCGAATGGGAAAGCGATCGTGGCGCATTTCGAACTCCGCTGCGGCGCAGAAGAATATGCAAACCTACGAAATAGAATCCCTCGATCAGGAAGGCCGTGGCATTGCGCGCCGTGACGGCAAAACCATTTTCATCGAGGGGGCTTTGACTGGTGAAGTGGTTACAGCTTCGATCTATCGAAAAAAAGCCAGTTACGAAAACGCCCATGTGCAGACTATTTTGCAGGCGAGTTCACAGCGGGTAACGCCGCGCTGCGTGAATTTCGGCAACTGCGGCGGGTGCAGCCTGCAGCATTTGGAGCCGCGCGCGCAGGTGGCGGCGAAGCAACGCGTGCTCGAAGACAATCTGTGGCACATCGGCAAAGTCAGGGCCGGGCATATGCTGCCGCCGATACACGGCCCGTCGTGGGGCTATCGCCGCCGTGCGCGCATGACCGCACGCTATGTCATCAAGAAGGGCGGCTCGCTGATTGGTTTTCACGAAAAGCGCTCGAGCTTTGTTGCCGATATGCAAAGCTGCGAAGTGATGCCACCGGGTATCTCAAAGTTGCTGCCGCTACTGCGCGTATTGGTTGGAAATCTCAGTATCCGCGAACGCATGCCGCAAATTGAAATCGCCTGTGGTGATACGGCCGACGTGCTGGTGTTTCGCGTGCTGGAGCCACCCACGGAAGACGACAAGGCGCTGCTTAAGTCATTCGCCGAAACGCACGGTGTGCATGTCTATCTGCAACCCAAGGGGCCGGAAACCGCGCATCCTCTATGGCCTGCGGCGCCTGCAGATTTGCACTACACGCTGCCGGAATTCGACATCAAAATGCCGTTTTTTCCGACGGAATTCACCCAGGTTAATCATGAGGTCAACCGCGTGTTGGTGCACCGCGCATTGGTGTTGCTGGCGCCGCAGCCGGGCGAGCGCGTGGCGGACATGTTCTGCGGCATCGGCAATTTTTCGCTGCCCATTGCGCGCAGCGGTGCGCACGTGCTGGGCATTGAAGGCAGCGCCTCGCTGGTCAGACGCGCTGCTGAAAACGCCGCATTCAATGGCTTGCAGAACCATGCGCAATATCAGGCGATGAATCTGTTTGAAATCACTGGCGAGACTTATGCCGCCCTATGTGAACATGGGCCGTTCAACCGCATGCTGATCGACCCGCCGCGTGATGGCGCCATGGCGCTGGTCAAGTCACTGTGTGGCGGTCATGGCGCAACACCACCCGCACGCATCGTGTATGTGTCTTGCAATCCGTCCACACTCGCGCGTGATGCAGAGGTGCTGGTGCACGAGCAGGGCTATACGCTGACTGCGGCCGGTGTGGTCAACATGTTTCCACATACGGCGCATGTGGAATCGATTGCAGTGTTTGATCGTTAATTTGAGTGCAAGGCATTATGCGTATAGGCCAGGGTTTTGACATTCACGTGCTCGCCGAAGGGCGCAAGCTCATCATCGGCGGCGTGACTATTCCATATGAGCGCGGCTTGCTGGGGCATTCCGACGCCGATGTGCTGTTGCACGCGATTTGTGATGCGCTGATCGGCGCCGCTGCGCTGGGCGACATCGGCAAGCATTTCCCGGATACCGATCCACGCTACGCGGGCATCGACAGCCGGCGGTTGCTGCGCGAAGTGGTGGCGTTGCTGCACGGGCGGCAATACCGCGTGGTGAACGTGGATACCACAGTGATTGCGCAAGCGCCGAAACTCGCGCCGTTTATCGCGGCCATGCGGGAAAATATTGCGGCTGACTTGGGCGTGGCGGTGAGCGATGTAAACGTCAAGGCGAAGACGGCGGAACGGCTGGGCGCAGTGGGGCGTGGCGAGGGGATTGTTGCGGAGGCGGTGGTGTTGATTGATAGTGTTCAGGCATCTACGTCAGACGATTGATGTCACACTGCTGCAAGCTATGTGGTGTTTGTAAGTATTTGTTTTTAAACAATATTTTTTACTGTCACCGGTAGCTCCACCCGCGCCCGCAAGCCGTTCAACCCATCTTCGCGCGGCAGCAGCCGCACGCTGCCGCCGTGCATTTTCGCGATGCGATCCACAATCGCCAGCCCCAGTCCGGTGCCGCTGGTGCTGCGCGCGGTGTCCAATCGGGTGAACGGTTGCATCATGCGCTCGGCCTGATCGTGCGGGATGCCGGGGCCGCGATCCAGCACTTCTACAAAAGCGGTTTGCGCGTTGCCGCCGGTGATGACGGTGACTGCACCGCCCTCACTGCCGTGGCGAAATGCGTTGTCAATCAGATTGCTGATCAGGCGTTGCATCGCCACTTTACGCAGTGGCAGCGGCGGTACGGTGCCGGTTTGCACGGTAAGTGGCTTTCCGGAGCGGGCGTATTTGGGCGCAAGCGTTTCAATGAGTTCGTTGAGGCTCGCGGCGGGAGTCACACTTTCCGACGACGCGGCGCGCGCGAAATCGAGGAATTGATTGATGGCGGCATCGATGTCTTCGATATCCTGCACAATGCCCTCGCGCAGCGCCGCGTCGCCGCGTAACATTTCCACGCCCAGACGAATGCGCGCGAGCGGCGTGCGCAAGTCGTGAGAAACGCCTGCCAGCAGCAGCGCGCGTTCGTCGTCGAGCGCCTTGCGGTCGGCGGCCATCTGGTTAAAGGCGCGCGACAGCGTGCGAATTTCTGTTGGGCCGCTTTCATCGACCGGCGCGGGCGTGGCGCCGCGGCCCATTTGCGTGGCGGCGGCGGTCAGCGCGCGCAGCGGACGGTTGATGCGTGCCACGATCAGCACCGCACCGGCCACGGCGAGCAGCAGCACCAGCGCGCCCCAGCCGATCCAGCGCAGGGAGTCGTCACTGGCCAGCCGCGCTTCGGGCAGTAACATCCAGTAGCCGTCGCTGTTGCCATCGATGGCGAAACTGACCCAGATGCCTTCGACGCCGTTGCGCGACAGGGTAAAGCGAGTGGCCGCGCCCAGTTGCGCGCGCAAATCGGTTTCGACGTATTCATAGAAACCGGTCTTCGGGAGTGGCGCGAGTTTTTCACCGGGCTGCGCCACGTGCACCTGCACGCCTTCGCGCTCAGCGATTTCACCCAGCAGGCTGTAGCGCTTGGAGGGTTCTGCCGTGACCAGCGCCGCGCGCGTAAGGTTGATGGTGCTGATAATCTGCTGCGACACCTGCCGTGCGCGCGGCTCGCGTGTGGATACGCGAAATATCTGCAACCACGCCAGATGAGCCAGCAACAGCAGCAGCGCGATCAGCAGCACACTGCGGGCGAGCAGGGTTTGGGGCCAGAACGTCATTTCGTGAATTGTGAAACGTGAAAGGTGAAACGTGATGTCGAGGGTTGCCGCTTCACGTTTTATCTTTCACGATTCACGGCTTTTCCTTGCCATCCGGAATAAACACATAGCCAAATCCCCACACCGTCTGGATGAACGCCGGTTTGGCGGGATCGGCCTCGACCAGTTTGCGCACGCGCGAGACTTGCACGTCGATACTGCGGTCGAAGGCGCCGGCTTCGCGGCCGCGCGCCATTTCCATGAGTTTGTCGCGCGACAGCGGCGTGCGCGGGTGTTGAACCAGTACCTTGAGCAGAGCGAATTCGCCGCTGGTGAGGGTGATGTCAGTGCCGTTACGGGTGAGCGAACGCGTAGCGAGGTTAAGACTGAATTCGCCGAAGACGGCGATTTCGGTGTCGGTGGTGGGCGCGCCGGGCGGGGCGGCAGCGGGGCGGCGGCGCAGCACGGCTTGTATGCGTGCCACCAGTTCACGCGGGTTGAAGGGCTTGGGCAGGTATTCGTCCGCGCCGACTTCAAGTCCGACGATACGATCCACTTCGTCCCCTTTGGCGGTCAGCATGATGATGGGAATGTTGTCGCTGGCGCCGCGCAACCGGCGGCAGATGGCGAGGCCGTCCTCACCGGGCATCATCAGGTCAAGGATCAGCAGATCGTAGCGTTCGCGCGCGAGATAGCGGTCCATGTCGGTGCTGCCCGCCACCGTGCGCACGGTGTAGCCCTGCTCGGTAAGGTATTTGTTCAACAGGTCGCGCAGACGCACATCGTCGTCCACGACCATGATGCGGGTTTTGGCTTCACTCATGGGGCAATCCTGACGTTTTTTTGGCCTGATTCAAAGGATTTTAGGCTCTGGCAACCGGCATCGTAACAACTTGTTACAAATGAGGCCTGAGCCGGTGGCTTGCAGTGATTTAAACGCGTTACGATATATTGGGTTCACATGAAGATTCGCAGGGATTCGCTTGCGGATCTGCTTGCAGACTGTGCTGGCGATAGGGGCAGGGGACGTAACAAGTGCTTACAAGAATCGCGCCGCCAGCAACATTCTACTTACAACTTGGTGTGAGTATGGGTCAACTTTGCGGACGCCGTAACGTTTTTGTCCGCAAGGGAACGCGATTTGTGCGGATGCAACCCTCGCGAACCTGAAACCGTAGGTCATGAACAGCAGTTTGAATCATCGTTTGAATATGACGAAAGCACCCATGAAAACTTTGATGGCAGCATTGATGCTGGGTAGCGTGTTGTCGGTGGGGCCTGCCCGTGTGACATGGGCAGTCTCGTTCGATGGCGCGGTATTCAGTGTGCAATATCAGGGTGGTCCCGGCGCTCATGACAAGCGGCAGCAGTTTCGCGAAGCGCACAATGTGCAGCGGCCTCCCCAGCAACCGGGGCAGCCGCCGCGCGGCCAACTGACGCCAGATGAACGGCGCCAGTTGCATCGCGATCTTGATAAGGCGAACCGCGAGCTGTACAGCGGTAACCGCCGTAAACCCGTGCCTGCTGACTAAGGAGTCATCGTGAAAAAACTGTTTAAAATCAGATATTTAGGTATTATTGCGTTATGGTTACCGCTGGCTGCGGCCGCAGCCGAAGGCGCGCCCGGCGCCCCTGGAGCGGGTGGCAAACGCTTTTCGCCCGAAGAGCGCAAGGCACGCATGGAGCAATGCCATTCCGATCCCACCAAGTGCCAGGCCGAGTTCCGCGCGCGCCGCGAGCAGTGGTGCAAGGACAACGCCGAGCGCTGCAAGGAAATGCAGGCGAAAATGGAACAACGCCGCGCCGAATGCCAGGCCAACCCGGAAAAATGCCGTGCCGAGCGCATGGCGCGTTTCGAGCAGCGCTTCAAGACAGCAGACGCTGATGGCAACGGCATGATCAGCCGCGGGGAAGCCGAGAAAGGCCTGCCGCGTCTGGCACGCCGTTTTGACCGCATCGACGCCAACAAAGATGGCGAGATCACGCGCGACGAACTGGCGACGGCCCGCAAGGTGCATATGGAGCGTCGCAAGCCGCGCCCGGAACCGAGCAAAATTTAAGCCTCGGCAATGGCAATGGGCATGCACCGCCTGCTGCTGATTTCAGTGCCTCTGATCGCGGCGCTGTGGGGTGGCGCGGTGCGTGCGGAGACTGCCGTGCTGGGCTTTGACAGCGCCCGGCACCTGCTCGCACGCACCGGCTTCGCTGCGGCACCCGCTGATATCGAAACCTATGCGCGTTTGACACGGGAGCAGGCGGTGGATCGCCTGCTGGCGCAGGCGGGTGTGCCGCGCGTCACGCCGCCGCCGGCGTGGGTGAACGAGCCGGTGACGCCCGGCTCGCGCGTGCGTGCGATGAGCGTGGAGGAGCGTCAGACGTGGCAGCGCAACAATGTTGCGCGCGGTCTGGAAATGCGTGGCTGGTGGCTGCAGGAAATGGTTGCAACTCCCAGCCCGCTGACGGAAAAAATGGTGCTGTTCTGGCATAACCATTTTGTGTCGAGCCAGCAGAAGGTGCGCCAGCCGCAATATCTGTATCGCCAGAACGTGCTGTTCCGCGAACACGCGCTGGGCAATTTCGGCAGCCTGCTGCACGCCATCGCACGCGATCCGGCGATGGTGATATATCTGGATAGCGCTTCGAATCGCAAGGGACAACCCAACGAGAACTTTGCGCGTGAAGTGATGGAGCTTTTCACGCTGGGCGAGGGCCATTACGGCGAGCGCGACGTCAAGGAAGCCGCGCGTGCCTTCACCGGTTGGAGCATCGACGGCGAAAAAGGCGAATTTTTGTTTCGCGCCGCCGCGCACGACGACGGTGCAAAAACCGTGCTCGGCCAAAGCGGCAATCTGGATGGTAATGCCGTGCTCGATATTCTGCTGGCACAGCCGCAGACGGCGGAACTCATTGTGCGCAAGCTGTGGCGCGAGTTCGTGTCGCCTGACGTGGATGCCAATCAGGGTGCCGATGGCGCCGAGGTCAAACGCATCGCGACCGCTTTTCGCGACAGCCGCTACGACACGCGCGTGGCGTTGCGGCTGTTGTTGAAATCGGACGCGTTTTTCGCCCCGCGTAACCGCGCCACGCTGGTGAAATCACCCGTCGATCTGGTGGTGGGCACGCTGCGCCAATTTCAGCTTGGCAGCAGCGACGTGCCACCGTTCGCACTGACCGTCACGCAACTCGGACAAAATCTCTTTGCGCCGCCCAACGTCAAGGGATGGCCGGGCGGTGAGGCATGGATTAATTCGACTACCCTGCTCGCACGCAAGCAGTTTCTCGAACGGGTGTTTGGCGCCATGGATGGTCGGGCAGCCATGATGGCCACTGCGATGCAGCCGGCGCTGCTGTTAAATGCCGCCGTGCAGGGTGCCCCGGTGAATGCCATGCGCCAGCGGCTGGCGCGCGCGATGGCGGAGATTCAGTTCGATAGTAAAGCGTGGTTCCAGCAAGCGGGTGGTGACACCCCCCAGGTGCAGCGGCTGGTGCTGGCGATGGCGCCACAGCATCCTTTGCCCGAAGGCGTTTCCGGCGTGGAAGCATTGCGGCGGCTGACGCAGGATCCGGTTTATCAGCTGAAATAGGAGTCAAGCCCATGTATCGGCGAGATTTTTTGAAAGCAGGATCCGCGGCTGTCATGTTGGGAGTATTGCCGCACATCGCTCACGCGGCAGACAACTATCGTAAGTTATTGATTTTAATAGAATTAAAAGGCGGCAATGACGGCCTTAACACGGTCATTCCGTATGCCGATCCGAAGTACGCCGCTCTACGTCCCCGGATCGCAATAGCGCGTGACCAAGTGCTGCAACTCGATGAATTTTCAGGCTTTCATCCGGCCCTGTCGGCGCTGTTGCCGTTATGGGAGGCGGGCGAACTGGCGGTGGTGCAGGGCGTGGGATACCCGTCGCCGAATCTGTCACATTTTCGTTCCATAGAAATCTGGGACACGGCCTCAAAAAGTAATGAGTATCTGCAGGACGGCTGGTTGACGCGAGCGTTTGCCGTGGCACCGGTGCCACGCACCTTTGTAGCGGATGCGGTGGTAGTGGGCAGCGCGGAAATGGGGCCTTTCGTCAGTGCGGGCGGCGGCACGCGTACCATCGCCCTCACCAGCACGGAGCAGTTCCTGGCGCAGGCGCGGTTGGCAATGGCAGCGGGACAATCTCACAATACGGCGCTTGGTCATATTTTGCGGGTGGAGCAGGGCATTGTGCAGGCGGCAGCCGGTTTACATGGCAAGCACGTTTTTCGCACCGAATTCCCGTCAACCGGCTTCGGCAACGCCATACGCACGGCGGCGCAAGTCGTTGCCAGTAAGGCGGGTGTGGCAGCGATCAAGCTGTCACTGAACGGTTTTGACACCCACAGCGCGCAGGTGGGCACGCACAACGCGCTGCTGCGCACACTGGCGGACGGTCTGGTGGCGTTAAAGAGCGCGTTAGGCGAATTGGGCCGCTGGGACGAGACGCTGATCGCCACCTATGCTGAATTTGGCCGCCGTCCGCGGGAAAACGGCAGCGCAGGCACCGATCATGGCACCGCCAGTGCGCATTTTGTGCTGGGCGGGCGCGTCAAAGGTGGGCTCTACGGGCAGCGGCCAGCGCTGGAGCGGCTTGATGGCAACGGCAACTTGCCGTTTGCTGTGGACTTTCGCGACATTTACGCCACAGTGCTGCAACGCTGGTGGGGCTTGGATGCCACCGCTGCGTTGCGTGGACGGTATGCGCCGCTACCGTTCATTGCATAAAATATTCAATAAAAACAATTAGTTGTGTTGACACTGCCGAGGCGTCGCCCAACGCGTTGGTGACATTGCCATGATGCAGTTGCCCGTTGCAGCGCTTGTCCATTAACTGGCCGCTATCAACAACTTGCTCGCAAAAGCTCTCGTAGAACGTTAGAATAGGGAATCCGTCTTGCTGTACACTTTTTAGGCGGAATCCGAACACGTATAAGACGCTTGTACAGCAAGTTCGCACACCAAATCAGGGACGAGAGACAGTACTATGTTAGCCACCCGGATACGCCAAAAGGACGGACTTTTTTACTTTGCCAGTTACCCGGCGAAGGCCGTATTGGATAAAGCGCGCTTTATCAGCCGCTTTTACGGCGAAGGCGAGGAAATCTCCGCGCAATCCGTGCCGCAAAATGACGAAATCGCGCAATTCATCGCTCGTGTTGAGCGTAATGACGAGGCTTTTCAACGTTCATTGTCGCGCGCCAAGGTGAAATCGCTGCGTAATTTTTATGAGATGGCGCAAAGCCAGCCGCCGATTCCCGGCACGGTGCTGCTGTTTACCTCGGAAACCCTCAAATTCACACCGTTGCCCGGGCAGGAATCGGTCGGCAATATGCAAGAGCCTGATTCCAAATACTTAATTATCGATGGTCAGCACCGGCTGGCGGCACTGCGCTTTTATCTTAAAGAGCATCCGCAGGAAGCAGCCAGCATCAACGTGCCGTGCGTGATTTTCGACGGGCGCAGCGAAGATTTCGCTGCCGAGATGTTCGTAATCATCAATTCCACCACCACGCGCATCAGCAAGAGCCACCTGATTGATCTATATGAACGCGTGTCTTGGGCTGACCCGGACAAGCGCTTCGCCGCGCGGCTGGTTGAGGATTTGTATCGCGAGGGTGACAGCCCGCTGCGCTACCGCATTAACCGTTTGGGTGGCCGCAGCCAGCTTGATAAGTGGATTTTGCAGGCGGAGCTGTTCAATGAATTACACCGCTGGATCAGCTCGGACTGGAAGAAAATCCGGTTGGTGACCAACAGTTACCGCGAAGGCGAGCGTTACTACGAAATCATCCGTGATTTTTTCAAGGCCGCCGAAAAAGTGTGGGGCGATTCCTGGGATCACGACGGCTACATGGTCACCAAGCCGGTGACCATCAAGGCAATGATTCGTGTATGCGCCGACCTCGCCCGTGCCGATGCCGAGCCGCTGGATGGCCGTGCCAAGCGTTGGGAAACCCGGCTGCAACCGTGGCGTGAACAAATGCGCGGGTTCCGCTCCGAAGGCTTCTACGAGCGTTTCCCGGCCAAAGGGCAGATTGAGCGCGTGGCACGTATCCATCGTGATTTGGCTCGCTGGGCCGACATCGAAGTCAAATCCGGGGCGAAGACCACGGTGTAGTCAAACTCAGTCGTTCAGGCCGGCTAAAGAGCGAGCGAGATTTTCGCGCGCTTTTTTTTCGAGCTTTTCCCGGAAAAAATCGGTCGAGTAAATCGGCGCGCGATCAAGAAAGCCTTGCAGGATTTTCTTGCGCGTGCGGCGGAACAGAAACTCCGGCACGAAGGCATACTCCGCGCGTACCTCGCGTTCGTATTCATCAAAGCGCTCGGCATCGGCGCCGAGGATCGCGAGATCAATATCCACCAGCACTTGCGCGTCAGGCGTGTCCGGCAAGGCATCGTGACAGGTGGCCATGATCAGACCGTGCACGCGCGCGCGGGCTTCGGCCGGCGAATCCGCTGGAACACTCGCATCGTGCATCACACGCACAGCCCAGCTGGCGCTTTGCGCTTCGTTGTCTTTCGCGCGCGGGTTGTAAATTGCATCGTGAAACCATAGCGCGAGTTCGATTTCGCCGGCGTGTTCGATTAACGAACCAGGCTGCGCGCGCGCGTTATCGAAATGCGTGAGGCATTCGCTGATGTGCCGTGCGGTGTGATAGTGGCGATGCGTTTCAGCGAACCGTTCCATCAGCCCGGCATAGGCCTCGGCGAGCGCGCCATCCGCCTGCCTTGTCGCACCAAGCCGCAGCCACAGTTCCAGCCAGCGCTGTGCTGTAAGCATTTGTTTTTATTGAATAAACTGGTGCTGCTATTTTGCCGCCGTGACCATGATTTCGACCAGCACATTGGCACCCAGCCGCGCTTCCACCGTGGCGCGCGCGGGTGGCCGGGTTTGATCCACCCATGCCATCCACGCTTCGTCCATTTCAGGCTTTAACGCCATGTCGGTGACGTACACCGTGGCAGAGAGGATGCGCGACTTGTTGCTGCCGCATTTCGTCAGCAGCGCATCGATCTGCCGCAGCACATCGGCAGTTTGCGCCTTCATGCCGGCTTTCAGGTCGTCCGCCACCGGCCCGGCGGTGTAGATCACGCCGTTGTAGTCGGTGGCATCCGACAGTTTTTTCATTGGGGTGTGGTAAGTAATGTCATTCATAGGGTTCATTCAAAATATAATTAAAAAACAAGTAACCACAGATAAACACGGATGAGCACAGATAAAACCGATGGGGTCATCTGTGTTTAACTGTGTTCATCTGTGGTTAAAAAGGTTTTCGAGGTCTACTTCGCCGCCGTCACCATGATTTCCACCCGCGTATCTGCCGAGCCGAGCTTGGCTTCAACGCACGCGCGCACCGGTTTGTTGTTGGGATCAACCCAAGCCAGCCACGCCGCGTCCATCAGTGGCTTTTCGTTCATGTCGGCGACCCACACATTGGCCGAAAGGATTTTCGATTTGTCGGTGCCGCAATCTTTCAGAAAGCCATCGATTTTCTTGAGGATTTCTTCGGTCTGCCCCTTGGCATTCGCTGCCTTGTTGTCTGCTGTGGTGCCGGCGACAAAAACGAGATTGCCGTATTCGATGGCGCGGCACAGCGTGGGGCCGGGGTGATGGCGTTTGATGGACGTGCTCATGAGGTGCTCCTGTGTTGACAGTGGGTGGGCGAATGGCGTTACCGGCGCTACCCTACGCGAAGGCGCGGGCGGGCGCAATACGGCAAGTCACGTCCGGCAGCACTAATTGACCTGCGCGGGCATCAACCGTATTCTGCCAGCGTTCGTTCCCGCGAGCTTTCCTGAAAGGAGACAGCCCATGAAACCCCAGTTATGCCATGTCGGCATTTACGCCCACGATGCCGAAAAAATGTTCGCGTTTTATGAGGATGTGGTCGGCCTGACCGTGACGGACCGCGGTTTGAGCACCAGCACGAAATCGCCAATTATTTTTATGAGTTCGAACCCGTTGCAGCACCACCAGTTTGTGATCGTGCAGGGCCGCGCCAAGGATGCGCCGAGCACCGTCAACCAGTTGTCGTTCAAGGTGGATACGCTGGCGGAATTGCGCGAAGTGGCAGGCAGGGCCAAGGCGCACAGGTCGGCGCTGCGGCAGACCAGTCACGGCAACGCGTGGTCGGTGTATTTTCCCGACCCGGAAGGCAATCAAATTGAGATTTATCTCGACACGCCATGGCACGTGGCGCAGCCGCATGGCGACCCGATCGATTTTTCGCTGAGCGACGCGGATATTTTCGCGCAGACGGAAGCGAAAGTGCGCTCTGATCCAACGTTCAAAATGAAAGATGCACGCGAAGCGGAGCTGGCGAAAATTTTGGCAAGCTAGGGTGCATACGGCAGCGGTTTTTGTAAGTAATTGTTTTTATTGAATAATTTTTAGATTAAAGGGAATGTAATGGCGCAAGCCCTGCCGCTCGAAGGCATTCGCGTAATCGAGTTTTGCCATGTGGTGATGGGTCCGACGTGCGGCCTGATTCTTGGCGACATGGGCGCGGAGGTGATCAAGGTCGAGCCGGTGGACGGCGATCACACACGCAAACTCACCGCGTCCGGCGCGGGGTTTTTCCCAACGTATAACCGCAACAAAAAAAGTTTCGCGGTGGACATGAAATCGCCGCGTGGCCGCGAAGCGGTGTTAAAGCTGATCGGCAGCGCCGACGTGGTGATCGAAAATTTTCGTTCGGGCGCGATGGACAAACTTGGCTTCGGGCAGATGGCGATGCGCAAATTGAAGCCCAGCCTGATTTATTGTTCGCTGAAAGGTTTTCTGCCGGGGCCGTACGAACATC
>SYEN01000149.1 GCA_005800795.1 Burkholderiales bacterium
ACAGCCACCGGCAGTGTTCATCGGCATCGACGCGCCGGATTTTAATCTCGGGCTTGAATTTGATCTCAAGCAGACGGGGATCAAAACCATACAGTATGTCAGCCCGTCGATCTGGGCGTGGCGCGGCGAGCGCATCCATTTCATCAAGCGCGCGGTGGATCGCGTGCTGACGCTGTTTCCATTTGAAGGGGCGATTTACGATAAAGAATCTGTCGCGTCCACCTACGTGGGGCATCCCCTGGCGGACATGCTGGCAGATTTTCCCGCACAAACGGAATTACGTAACAGTCTCAGTTTGAACGGAGATGCCCCGGTGTTTGCGCTGTTGCCCGGCAGCCGTGTCAGCGAATTGCAGGCGATGGCCGCGTTGTTCGTGGCGACGGCAAAACGCCTGGGCGCTGCGTTGCCCGATGCCCGCTTCGTCACGCCGTTGGTGAATCGTGAAACCCGCGTGTTGTTTGAGGCGGCGATGCGTAGTGAACCGTCAGTGAATATCCGTCTGCTCGACGGCCAGTCGCACGAAGCCATTGCCGCCGCTGACATCGTGCTGGTCGCCTCCGGCACGGCCACGCTGGAAACCGCGCTTCTCAAGCGGCCGATGGTGATTACTTATCGCATGCCGCGTCTGTCAGCGTGGCTGATGCGGCGGCGCGGTTATCTGCCGTATGTCGGCTTGCCGAACATCCTCGCGGGCGAATTTGTGGTGCCTGAGTTGCTGCAAGAGGCCGCGACAGCGGAAGCGCTATCGCAAGCCTTGCTTGATCTTTATAACGACGCGACGCGCCGCGCGCGTATTGGCGAGCGCTTCACCAATCTCCTACGTGATCTTAAACAGGATAGCGCGCAAAAAGCCGCCGATGCCGTTCTGCCTTATCTGTGAAAATAATGAAAAAACAGATGCTTACAGCGGGTGTTGACGAGGCTGGCCGCGGCCCATGGGCAGGGCCGGTGTACGCGGCGGCGGTGATACTCGATCCCGCGCGGCCCATCAGCGGTCTTGCCGATTCCAAAAAACTTTCGGCGGCGAAGCGCGAACAGTTGTTCGATGTGATCAAGGACAACGCGCTGGCGTGGGCGATAGCCGAGGCCAGTGCCGAAGAAATCGACACGCTCAATATTTTGCAGGCCAGTCTGCTGGCGATGAAACGCGCGGTGGAATCGCTGGCAACGCCGCCGCAAAAAATCATTGTCGATGGCCTGCATTGCCCGCGCGTTGTCATGCCCGCGCGCGCCATTGTCAAAGGCGACAGCAAGGAACCTGCGATTTCAGCAGCCTCGATACTCGCCAAGGTCGCGCGCGATCACACCATGCTCACGCTGCATCAGCAGTATCCGCAGTATGGTTTTAGCGCGCATAAAGGCTATGGCACGGCGATGCATCAAGCGGCGCTGGCCGCGCATGGCGTGTCGCCGGTGCATCGCAAGAGCTATGCGCCGGTTAAAAAATTACTAAATTAAATCAATTACTTACGTAATTTCGGAGATAACGCGCCGCAATGCGTCGCGCTCTGCCTTGTAGCTGACCAGCGGCTTGCGCCTAAGGCATAGGCGCGCGAGCGCGCGCAAATATGTCGGGTCGCCTTCCGCGCGTGCGAGTATAAGAGCGAGCTCGTACTCGTCTTCCAGCGCGTAGTAACCAACGTAGTTCTTGCCCAGCATGCCGATGTTGCCGGAGATATTTGAGGCCACCACCGGCACGTTGTTCGCCAGCGCCTCGCTTACTACGTTAGCACCGCCTTCCATGCGCGAGCTGATCACCATCAGACGGCTGCGTGCCAACAGCCGTAGCGCCTTGCCGTGGGTGACTTCGCCCAGCCAGCGATAACGTTTGTCGCGCGCCATCCAATCGCGGGCTTCACGCGCCATCGCGTCCGACATGGCGCCGCCGATGTGAGTTACACGGATTCGGCTATATGCGGACAGATATTTGAGCGCCGCCGCCGCACGAAATGGGTCCTTCTCATCGCGCAGATGCCCGCTGACGACAACTTCAAAACACGATTTCAGCGGCGGCGGGCGCTTGACCACCGGTGCCGATTGAACCACCACGCGCGTTTTGCGCCGCAGCGCCGGTGCGAGTTCCGCCAGGCCCATGTCCTGCAACACAATCATGCGCGTGGCTACTCGCATGGATTCTTGCGCTTCCTCGTCGGTGCGAATGTCGCGATACAAATCGGTGCCCGTCAGCGCTAGGATCAACGGTTGATCGGCGTAACACATGACGTAATTCCGGATCGACGCGGCGCTGCGCCGCGCATGCAGCGCCAGCATCAGATCGGCGGCGCGGCCATCCCACTCAACCTGCACGCTGACGGTGTGGCCCAATTCGCGCAGCATGGCGGCCCAGCGCGTGGCGGTGCCGCGATTGCCATGGCGCGAGCCCGGCGCGGCGGGGGTGATCAGGGCGATTTTCACTGAAGGGATTCAAGGTTAAACTTGCCGCGCACTATAACAAATTTGCGCCACTCGATCCCTGTATGCCATCCGCGTCTTTCCAGCCCGATACCACCACATTGCTCGCCCTGCTTGACGCGGCACGCGGGCGCACGCTGGCTTTTTCCGCACGCGTGCCGCAATCGCAATGGCTGGGCCCGTATCTCAAGATCGTCAACCCGCCGTTGTGGGAGCTGGGGCATCTCGCATGGTTTCAGGAGCACTGGTGTTTACGTTACCAGCCGGATGGCACGCTGGCCGCGCCAATGTTCGACAACGCTGATGCGCTATACAACTCCGCTATTGTGCCGCACGCAGAACGATGGAAACTGCCGCTGCCCACACTGAATGACACGCAGCAATATCTGCGTAACGTGCTGGATGCCGTGCGTGCACGCATCAACCGCGAAGGTGCGGCCAAGCATCTGCGTTACTTCACACAGCTCGCGGTGTTCCATGAAGAAATGCACAACGAGGCGTTTGATTACACGTGTCAGACGCTGGGTTATGCAGAAAAAAATAGTCAATTAAATCAGATACTTAAAATAGATCCCTTGTCGGGTGATGCAGCCATTGCCGGCGGGCGTTTTCTGTTGGGTGCGGCATCGGATGACGGCTTTGTGTTTGACAACGAGAAGTGGGGGCATGAGGTCGAAGTACCGCCATTCTGTATGGCACGCACGGCGGTAAGCAACAGCGCGTTTGCCGCGTTTGTTGACGATGCCGGTTATCAGCGGCGTGAACTGTGGAGTGATGCGGGCTGGCGCTGGCGCGATGCGGCCAACGCCACCGCGCCGTTGTATTGGCAAAAGCAGGCGGGCGATTGGTACGTCAAGCGTTTTGATCAGTGGCTGCCGTTGCAAGCGAACGCCGCAGTAATCCATGTCAACTGGTACGAGGCCGAAGCGTATTGCACGTGGGCCAAGCGTCGCCTGCCGACTGAAGCTGAGTGGGAGTTCGCTGCTGCCACCGTACCGGGCAACGTCGCGCAAAAGCGCCGCTATCCTTGGGGTGATGCGCCGCCCACGGCCACGCATGCCAATCTCTTTGGTGTCGCAGGCGACACGGTGGACGTCAACGCATGCGCTGCGGGTGACAGCGCGTGGGGTGTGCGCCAAATGTTTGGCAATGCATGGGAATGGACGTCCGACTGGTTCAACGCGTATCCCGGTTTCGTGCGCGATCCGTACAAGGAGTATTCCGAGCCGTGGTTCGGCAATCACAAAGTGCTGCGCGGCGGGTGTTACGCCACGCGTGCGAGCCTGCTGCGTAACACCTGGCGCAATTTTTATACGCCTGACCGGCGCGATGTGCTGGCAGGCTTTCGCACTTGCGCGCTGGATTGAACTTGCTGTGAAACACATCACCTCGGCGGACAATCCGCAATTCAAGGCGCTGCTGAAGCTCGCGCAGTCGTCGCGTGAACGGCGGCTCGCGGGGTTGTCACTGCTCGACGGTGTGCATTTGTTGCAAGCCTATCAAGCGCGGCACGGTGTGCCGGAGCAGATTGTGGTCAGCTCAAGTGGTGAGGCATCGGCAGAAATTCAAATGCTGCTGCGCGCGTGTCCCGATGCGAACACGCTGTTGCTCAACGACCTGTTATTCAAGCAACTGTCGTCGGTAGCGACACCCACCGGCATCATTGCCGCGATCAAAACGCCGCGCCGCGAGACCCTGCCGGCGAAACTCGAAACTTGCGTGATACTCGATGACGTGCAGGATCCCGGTAATTTGGGTTCGATACTGCGCTCCTGCGCTGCCGCCGCCATCAAACAAATATTCCTTTCAAAACAATCAGTTAACGCATGGTCGCCGCGCGTGCTCCGTGCCGCGATGGGGGCGCATTTCAGTGTGGAGATTTACGAGCGAATCGATTTGATCGCGCTGGCGCGCGCGTTTCCGGGGCGGGTGTTGGTGACGCAAATGAAGGCGGCGCACAGCGTATTCAAAGCCGATCTTACGGGACCTGTCGCGTTCGTTTTTGGCAACGAAGGCGCGGGTGTATCAGCAGCGCTGACAAAATGCGCACATGAATCCATCGCCATCCCCATGAACGCCGCGACGGAATCGCTGAATGTTGCTGCTGCTGCAGCTGTATGCCTGTTCGAGCGCGTGAGACAGCTTCAGTAAATCCGTCGCTCCAGCTTCGCCTGCTGCATGATGGTGGTTGCCAGCTCTTCCACCGATTTGCTGGTGGTGTCGAGCATGGGGATGTTCTCACGCCGCATTAACGCCTCGGCTTCGCGGATTTCGTACTCGCAATTGGACAGCTCGGCGTAGGTGCTGTTGGGCCGCCGTTCGCTGCGGATGCTTTGCAGCCGCGTGGGCGTGATGGTCAGGCCATAAAGTTTGCTGCGATGGGCGCGTAGCGAGGCGGGCAGTTGGTGGCTGCCAAAGTCTTCGGGGATCAACGGGTAGTTCGCCGCGCGCACACCAAACTACATCGACAGATAAAGGCACGTCGGCGTTTTGCCGCAGCGTGATACGCCAACGAGGATCACGTCGGCCTCGGATAAATCGCACGTCGAAACGCCGTCATCGTGCGACAGTGTGTAGTTCACCGACTCCATGCGCTTGTAGTAGTTGACGATATCGTTGACGTTGTGCGTGCGGCCGATGGCGTGCGAGGCACGCGCGCCGAGTTCGTTTTCCAGCGGCGCGATGAATATCTGGAAGCAGTCGAGAAACAATGCGTTGGCGCGGCCTACCGCCGCGGCGATTTCAGTATTGGCGAGTGTGCTGATGATGATCGGGCGCACGCCGTCGGCTACGGCAGCGGCGTTGATTTGCACCACGGCTTCCTGCGCTTTTTCCAGACTGTCGATAAAGGGCAGGGTGTTTTCGCGCAGATTCAAGTCGTCGAACTGCGTAAGCAGGCTGTGGCCGAGCATTTCCGCAGTGATGGCGGTGCGGTCGGAGACGAAAAAGGCGCTGCGGTGTTG
>SYEN01000150.1 GCA_005800795.1 Burkholderiales bacterium
CATCTACGCCACCGGCTTCGACGCCATATCGGGCGCTTTCGACCGTATTGATATTCGGGGTGTAAACAGCGCGAGCCTGAAAGCCGCGTGGGCTGACGGGCCGCAAACCTATCTGGGCGTGTTTGTTAAGGGCTTTCCCAACCTGCTGATGGCGATGGGGCCTCACGCCGGGCTTGGCAACTATACGCGCTGCGCGGAATACAGCGTGGAATGGGTGGCCGGCGTCATTCAGTACGCGCAGCAACATGGCTTGACCCGCATCGAAGCCACCGACGGCGGGGTGCGCGAGTGGACCGATTACGTGCTGGCTTTGGGGCAGGGGCTGCTGATGAACGAGACCGGCTCGTGGATGACGGGCGTGAACCGCAACGTCGAGGGCAAACAAGTGCCGAGGATCATGCGTTATAGCGGTGGCCATCCTGTTTATCGCGAACATTGCGATGCAGTTGCCGCGGCGGGCTATCCGCGTCTCACGCAAGTTTAGGTCAACCAACCAAGGAGAAATTCCATGCCGTTTTACCAGAAAGGCGCTGTGAAAATTCGATACGAAGAAGCCGGCAGTGGCTTTCCACTGCTGCTCACCCCTGGCGGCGGGTTGAATTCACGCGTCTGCAATTGGCCTACCGCCGTATTTAATTCGATGGAAATATTCAAGAACGAGTTTCGCTGCATCACCATGGATCAGCGTAACGCCAACGGTGGAGAATCCACCGGCCCCATCCCGGCTTCCGACCCATGGGATGCTTTTGCCGACGACCAATTGGGATTGATGGATCATCTGGGCATCAAGCAGTTTCTCTTCATGGGCAACTGCATCGGCGGTTGCTTTGCGATGAAGCTGATGGAGCGTGCGCCTGAACGCATCGTTGCCGCAGTGCTGGTGCAGACGGTCGGCCATCATCCGCAGCACCCGGACTACATGTACAACTCGGGGCGCGATGTATGGGCGCCGGAACTGTTGCCCAAGCGGCCTGATTTGAATATCGCGCAGGTCGAGCCTTATATGCATGCCCTCTACCGCACGCGCCCCGAGTTCGTTTACAGCGTGAATCGTGAATTCGCGCGATCCTGCCAGACGCCGATGTTGGTATTGCCCGATGAAACGCCTGCCCATCCGCAGGTGGTTTCCAATGAGGTCGCCTCAATTTGCCCGAACGCGGACATTACGGTGTTCCCGTGGCGCGAGCCGCCAGAGTTGAAAGCCCGAACCATCGAGAAAGTGAGACGCTTCCTGCGGGCGCATCGGCCCGCAGGCTAATCTGCAGGCGGGCGTGGGTTCGGCGCCGATAACGCCACGCCGAAGCGATACACCGTCTGCCGGGTGCGTGAGCAACCCGGCGTTACCGGCTCAATCGGCCGATGGGGACACGGCCCCGCACGGTGGCCATCAGGCGCGAGCGTGGTGTCGGTACTTACCTCGTTCCAGATGCCACCCGCCACTGGTCTGAACAGCCACATCAGGTAACCGCGGCAGGCGGCGAGATAAATCAGTTCGTCGGCATCGGGAATATCGCTTACCGCGAGCGGGTTGCCTTTCATGCTCAAGGCGTAGGCGCCGAAAGCCTGCATGCAGGCCAGCGGCTCGGTGTGTCTGGCGCCAGGGCGAACGCACGCCGGCTGCTCTGCGCGCTGAACATCCCACGCCCCCATGCGCCAAGCGGCTACCAGCGCAGCTTGATCGACGTCGGTCAAGTCGTCCCAGCGGTCATTCACCTGCAACGCGGAACTTGGAACGGGAGTGTAGGCGACAGGCTGTGCACCATTAACGCTGGTGATTTTTTCGGTAATGAAGCCGTGCCAGTGCAGCGACAGGATCACTGGCGTGTCCGGGCAAGGCACCGCCGCCAGCGTGACGCCCACCAGTGGCAAACCGGTGGCCGCGATTTGATCTTCGATGCGTTCAAGCAATTCCATGATTCGCTATCTCCTTTTCAGCAATGAACCGGTGATAAACTCGAATGCAAATTGCGCGCCACTTTTCGACTTCAACGATGTGGGTCGAGAAACCGTTGACGCAGCCAGAATGCATTCATGAATGAGGATTTACCCATCAGCACTCGCAATAGTCTGCTGCTAAACCGCAGCCGCGCCGCCGTGTGGCATCCTTGCACGCAAATGAAGCAGCACGAAACGCTACCGCTGATCCCCGTGGCGCGCGCGCAGGGCTGCTGGCTCTACGACTTTGACGGCGCGCGCTATCTCGACGCGATAAGTTCGTGGTGGGTGAATCTGTTCGGCCACGGCAATGCGCACATCAACGCCGCCTTGCGCGACCAGCTCGAAACGCTGGAACACGCCATGCTCGCGGGGTTTACGCATGAGCCGGTGGTTGAACTCTCCGAGCGTTTGTCGAAGCTCACCGGCGGTGCATTGGGCCACTGCTTTTACGGCAGCGACGGTGCATCGGCAGTGGAAATTGCACTTAAGATGAGTTTTCACTACTGGCGCAACAGCGGGCAAGAACGTAAATGTGATTTTGTTAGTCTTGCAGGCAGCTACCACGGCGAAACACTTGGCGCGCTGTCAGTCACCGATGTCGCGCTGTTCAAGGACACTTACGCGCCGCTGCTGCGCGGGAGCCAGCAAGTGCAAAGCCCCGACGCGCGGCTGGCCGAACCCGGCGAATCCGCGCACGACTACGCCTTGCGCGCAGCGCGCTCCCTTGAAGCCCATCTGCAACGACATCACGCCACCACCGCCGCGCTGATCGTCGAACCGTTGGTACAGGGCGCCTCCGGCATGGCGATGTACGATGCGGCGTACCTCGCCGAAGCGCGCGCGCTGTGCGACCGTTATGAGGTGCATTTGATTGCCGACGAAATCATGACCGGCTTCGGTCGCACCGGCACTTTTTTCGCGTATGAGCAAGCCGCAGTTTCGTCACCTGTCTCCCCGGATTTTTTATGCCTGTCCAAAGGCATCACCGGCGGCTATCTGCCGCTGTCGGTGGTAATGACGCGCGACGAAATCTACGCGGCGTTCTACGATGACAACGTGACACGCGGTTTTCTGCATTCGCACTCGTACACTGGCAACGCGCTGGCTTGCCGCGCCGCGCTGGCGACGATGGAAATTTTCGACAGCGATGACGTCATTGCAACGAATCGCCGAACCAGTGCAAAGATCACCGCCGCGTGCGACGGCATCGCGCGCCATCCGCGCGTGCGAAACTTTCGCCATCGCGGCATGATCTGGGCGTTTGAAGTGGATACCCGTGATGCAGCATTTGCGCGCCATTTTCACCAGCTTGCACTCGCCAAGGAACTGCTACTACGTCCGATCAGCAACACCGTTTATTTCATGCCGCCCTACGTCATTAACGATGAAGAAATCGATTTGCTTACGCGCGGCGCACGCGAGTTACTTGACGCCTGAAAGATATGCCTCCGTTGAGATCATTTCATAAGCATCTGTTTTTATTGATATTTTTTTGCAACGCTGCGCAAGCTCAACTGCCGCAGCCGGTGGCGCAGGCGCTTGCGCGCGCGGGTATTGCCGAAACGGGCGTCGGTCTATACGTGCATGAAGTCGGTGCGGCGGAACCGCTGGCCGTGCATCGTGGAGAGCTGCCGCTGAATCCCGCGTCGGTGATGAAACTCGTCACCACCTACGCCGCGCTGGAACTGCTCGGCCCTGCGCATACGTGGGCTACCGAAATGTACGTGGACGGCGTGATCAATAGTGATGTGCTCACCGGCAATCTGGTGATCAAGGGCGGCGGTGATCCCAAATTCACCATCGAAAACCTGTGGACGATGGCTCGCTCCCTGCGTGCAAAAGGTTTGCGCGAGATTCGGGGTGACGTGCTGCTGGACCGCACATTATTCACAACGGATCACCCCGATCCCGGAGCCTTTGACAAAGAACCCATCATTCCGCAAAACACGACGCCCGACGCATTGCTTACCAATTTCAAAAGCCTGGCCTTCACATTTGCGCCAGATGCAGAAGCACGCGCGTTGCGCATCAGTGTTGAGCCGCCGCTAGCGCAAATACAGATCGTCAACAACATGACGCTGGGCGAAGGCGCCTGTGGCTTTTGGTACAACCGGATCAAGGCACAGGCACAGGATACCGGCGAGGCGGCGCGCATCACCCTGGCAGGCATGTACCCGCGTTCATGCGGCGAGCAAACTGCTTACTTCAGCCTTCTGGGGCATCGTGAATACACCGGGGCGCTGTTCGCGCATCTGTGGCGCGAGCTGGGGGGCACATTCCGCGGTCGTGTGCGCGATGGCACGGCTGGCGCCAACGCGCTATTGATGGTCACGCAACGCTCGCTCGCACTGTCCGAAATCATCCGCGACATCAATAAAATCAGCAACAACGTCATGGCGCGCCAGCTCCTGCTGTCGCTGGGCGGCAGCAGCGGTGCCACGCCCGAGCGCGGCTCGCGCGCAGTACAACAACTGTTCGCCGCAAAGAACATCGCCATGCCCGAACTGGTGATTGAAAACGGTTCCGGCCTTTCCCGCATCGAACGTGTGACCGCGCGCGGTCTGGGGCAAATGCTGATCACTGCCTATCGGGGCGCCTTCATGCCGGAGTTCATCGCCTCGATGCCGCTGGTCGGCGTGGATGGCACCATGATCCGCCGTCTCACCAACACCGACGTCGCCGGCCAAGCCCATGTCAAGACCGGCCTGATCAACGGCGTGCGTGCCCTGGGTGGCTATGTGCTCGATGCCAAGGGTCGGCGGGTGGCGGTAGTGCTGCTCATCAACCACGCTAACGCGCACAACGCAGGTCAGGTACAGGATGCGTTTTTACGGTGGGTGCACGCCCGTTAGGGTAATCCCAACCCGCGCCAAATCTCATCGACGCGTTTCTTCACCGCCTCATCCATCGCAATCGGCGCGCCCCACTGACGCCCGGTTTCGGCGGGCCATTTGTTGGTGGCGTCGATGCCCATTTTGGAACCCAGCCCCGGCACCGGTGAGGCGAAATCTAAATAGTCAATCGGTGTTGAATCAGCGATAAGCGTATCGCGCCGGGGATCCACGCGCGTGGTGAGTGCCCAGATCACTTCTTTCCAGTCACGCACGTTGATGTCGTCGTCGACCACGATGATGAACTTGGTATACATGAACTGGCGCAGAAAACTCCAGATGCCGAACATCACACGCTTGGCGTGGCCGGCGTATTGCTTTTTGATGCTCACACAAGCGATGCGGTACGAGCAGCCTTCGGACGGCAGATGAAAATCGACAATCTCCGCGAACTGCTTTTTTAGAAGTGGCACGAATACTTCGTTTAGCGCGACGCCGAGCATCGCCGGTTCATCAGGCGGTTTACCGGTGTAGGTACTGTGATAAATCGCGTTACGCCGAAGTGTCACGCGCTCGATGATGAAGACGGGAAATTTTTCCTGCTCGTTGTAGTAGCCGGTGTGGTCGCCAAACGGACCTTCGGATGCAACTTCGTTTGGATAGATGAAGCCCTCCAGCACGATTTCCGCACTTGCGGGTACCTGCAAACCGTGCGACAAACACTTCACCACCTCGGTCTTGTCACCGCGCAGCAGCCCGGCGAACTGATACTCGCTCAAACTGTCCGGCACTGGCGTCACCGCGCCCAGAATGGGCGCGGG
>SYEN01000017.1 GCA_005800795.1 Burkholderiales bacterium
GACGCAATACCTTTGCACGCGCGGCCCACGTCCTCGATCAGTTGCCGCACCTCGACCGGGGCCAAACCCTTGGCGCGATGTTGTTCGACCAGATATTGTGTGAGTGTTACGCGGCGCATGATTTCCCTTCTCGCGGGTATGGTGGGTACAGCCACTGGCTATAGAATGCCGGATTATCCGATTTCCAGCGGCGAATTGCACTCCCTTGAGCACCCCCATGAAAAAGCTCGTCCTCATCGGCGGCGGCCACGCGCACGTGGAAGTGCTGCGCCAGTTCGGCCGGCAGCGCGCGCCGGAAGCCGAAATCACCCTCGTCAGCCCGGACCGCCACACGCCCTACTCCGGCATGCTGCCGGGGCTGGTGGCCGGACACTACACCTTCGAACAGTGTCACATTGATCTGCAACCGCTGGCGGCCTACGCCGGCGCGCGGCTGATTTTTGCCGAGGCACGGGCGCTGGATGCCGCACAGCGTACGATTTCATTAAACAACGGCGACACACTGACTTACGACCTGCTGTCGATCAACACCGGCTCCACACCCATCGTCAACGGCATCGCGGGCGCGATGGAACACGCCATCATGGTGAAGCCTGTCGCAGCGTTTCTCAAGCAATGGGCCGCACTCATCGAACGCGTGCGCAAGGGCGAAGCCCACCGCATCACCGTGGTGGGTGGTGGCGCTGCCGGTGTGGAAATGCTGCTCGCCATGCAACATTTTTTTGCCCATCAGACACCGCGCCGCGAGGTTGATTACAGCCTGATAACCGACGCTCCGCACGTACTCGCACAACATCCGCGCGGCGTTCGCGCCCTGCTCGAGGGCAACCTCATGCGTAAGCAGGTGCGTGTGCACAGTGGGCTGCGTGTCACACGCGTGGCGGCTGACACCTTGATCGCCCGCGACGCGCAAAACCGCGAACAACCCATCACCACCGACGCCATCGTCTGGATCACCGGCGCCGCGCCGCCCACGTGGCTGGCGGACAACGGACTCGCATTAGATGGCAAAAAATTTATCAATGAAAACAATTACTTACAATCAACCTCACGCGGCGAAATTTTTGCCGCCGGCGATTGCGCCACCGTTGCTGGCGCCGTGTACCCAAAATCCGGCGTCTACGCCGTGCGCCAGGGCCCGGTGCTCGCACACAACCTGCGCGCCGCGCTCAATGGCCAATCAGGAGAAGCCCTGCAAACCTACACCCCCCAACCGCGCGCACTGGCGCTAATCAGCACCGGCGAACAGCACGCCATCGCTTCTTGGGGGCCGCTGGCGCTTCACGGCAATTGGGTTTGGCGATGGAAGGATTCGATTGATCGGGGGTTTATGGGGAAGTATCGCGATTTTCCGGCGTAACGTGGGGTACTGCCCAAGTGCCACCCGTAAGATCGCAATGATCCCTTATCCGGGTTCAGGAACAGCGTAGCGAACCCCAACTTTCGATGGTCATGTACCGCTGATGTTGGGCTTAGCAGCCCTACCCACCTGCCTGACGTTAAACCGGCTCCGCCAAAAAAACCGGAATGCTGCGCGCAGTTTTCAGTTGATAATCCGCATAAGGCGGATAAGCCGCCACGGCCAGCGCCCACAGCCGTGCGCGCTCGGCGTCCTCGTCAATCTCGCGCACGCGCATGGTCTGCACGACAGTGCCATCGCGTAGTTCCACTGCCGGGTTGGCCCGCAGGTTGTATACCCACACCGGATGCTTAGGCGCCCCGCCCTGCGAACCGACCAACACGTAATTGGCGCCATCCTTTACGCGCATCAGCGGTGTTTTGCGGATCGCGCCGGTTTTGTTGCCGGTGTTGGTGACGATAATCACCGGCAAACCGGTGTCGCGCAGCGTGGTGCCTCGCGTGCCGCCGCTGCGCTCATAAAGTTCAACCTGTTCGCGCACCCAATCCCTGGGGCTTGGGATGTATTTCGGCATTTAACCTCCTTGACTTCACCAGTTTCTGAAATGCAGCGTCGGGCTGAGCGGCAACTACAGGCAGGCCCATCGCTTCCGGCGTTACAAACTCGCGAGCACCTTGCCCCACTTCGCATCCGGCCGGTGCAGCATTTTGCCGCCCGCTGCATGCAGCGCCGACCAGGTTGTTGACAAAATATTCAGCAACACAGGCTTGCCGAATTCGGCTTCCAGCATCGGCACGGCGTAGATCGCAAACCACAAGCCACCGGGCATCAGCAAGGCCTGCGCCTGCGGGGTTTCGCGCAGCACCTGACGGCCCAGTTCCAGCGCCAGATCATGATCAGCGGCGGCAGACGAATATTTATTTTGATCAAGCGAGCGCGCGTGTGAACGGCAGGTCAGCACTTCGATGCCGGCATCGGCGAGGTATTGCGTCAGCATCTTGTTCACGGTATCCGGCCAGCGCGTAGCCAGCGCGATTTTTCCCGCGCCAAAATGTTTCAGGGTAGCGATATGCGCTTCCAGATCGGTGTCGCACGGCAGACCCGTACGCTGTTCGGCTTCACCCAGGATTTCCAGCATGCGCTTGCGCCCAAGGGCAGACGCCACCGGCACACCGGACAGCGACAGGCGATCCACTTTCTTGGTCGCGAGCAAAGCGAAACGATCCCACAGCGTGGGCAGGTTTTCCTCCACGGCGGCAAGGCTGTATTCACGCAGATTCAGCCCCGTGGTCACCAGCATCATGCCTTCGGGCGCAACGCGATAAAACTGATAGGCATCCTGATCGGTGTACAAATGCGGGATGACGTAGCCTAACTGATACCACGGGGCGATGATGCTCATGGGGTTGATCCTGTGCGGGATACGGGTGACGAGGCAGCACGGTTATTATAGTATGCGCTTCACTTTTCTCCGGTCGAAAACCTTTTGAAAGCCCGTCACTGTGAGCGCGCCCGAACTCCACTCCGACTCGCACTTTCAGTATTTCTTCCCGGCAACTATCGGTGGTCGGCAGAAATGTGGGGGGGTGCTGTCCACGGCGCCTTTCGGTGGCTGCGAAATCTCTGACGTCATGTGCATCAGCGCCCGTCTGCAAAGCAAAGTCGGCGATGACGAAGCAAGCTCACGGCGACGGAAGGCGGCGCGCAGCATTGCCAGCGCGACTATCTGACGCTGGCGTGCGATACGGCGGCGAATTAGTTGCTGAATCGACTTAAAAAATAATCAATTAAAACAGATACTTATATAATCTCCCATCAGCCAAAAAAAGTCGCAACGCTCCTCCTGTCATTCCCGCGAAAGCGGGAATCCATAACGCACGTGCCACTGGAATCCGCGTATGGATTCCCGTTTTCGCGGGAACGACAAGGAGAGTTTTCCGCTCAATGCATGAGCAACGAGTAAGTCACGAATAAGCCACTCACGAGCCTCCCATGATCGAAATCAAAGAAAAATCCGTCACCGGTAAGACCATCCGCCTGCACGACGCCGACAATGTGGTGATCGCACGCATTGATCTTGCGCTCGGCACCAAACTCGACGATGGCCTGACTTGCCGTGGCCAAGTGCAAGCCGGTCACAAAGTCGCTTCGCGCGCCATCAAGCTGGGGGACCCGATACTCAAATACAACGTGGTGATCGGCTTTGCCTCGGCGGACATCCCCGCTGGCAGCTACGTGCATGCACACAACATGCAGTTCCGCGAATTCGATCGTGACTACGCCTATGCCGAGGAATTCAAGCCCGTGCAAATGGTGCCCGACGCCGAGCGCGCGAGCTTCATGGGCATCGTGCGCGCCAATGGGCAGGTGGCCACGCGCAATTTTGTCGGCATACTGTCCACGGTAAATTGCTCCGCCACGGTGGCGCACAAGATTGCGGAATACTTCACGCCGGAGCGTCTTGCCGAATACCCCAACATCGATGGCGTCGCCGCGTTTTCACACGACACCGGTTGCGGCATGGAAATGACCGGCGAGCCCATGGATTTGTTGCGGCGGACGATGGCGGGCTACGCACGCCACGCCAACCTTGCCGGGTCGATGATCGTGGGCCTCGGTTGCGAGCGCAATCAGATCAAGGGGCTGATAAAGGAACAAAAGCTCGACGTGAGCGACCGGCTGCACTTGTTCACCATGCAGGATAGCGGCGGCACGCGCAAAACCATCGAAGCCGGCATCGCAGCCGTGAAGGAAATGCTGCCCAAAGCGAATCGCGTATCGCGTCAACGTGTATCGGCCAGCCACCTGATGATCGGCCTGCAATGCGGCGGCTCGGATGGCTTTTCGTCGATCACCGCCAACCCGGCGCTGGGTGCGGCGATGGACGTGCTGTGCCAGCACGGCGGCACCGCGATTCTGTCCGAGACGCCGGAGATTTACGGCGTCGAACACACGCTCACCCGCCGCGCGCGCAACCGTGAAGTCGGCGAAAAGTTGATCGAACGCATCCGCTGGTGGAAGGATGTTTACACCGTAGGCCGCGACACGCAGATCAACGGTGTGGTCAGTCCCGGCAACCAGCACGGCGGACTCGCAAATATTCTTGAGAAGTCACTCGGCTCGTCAATGAAAGGCGGCACCGGCCCGCTGATGGAAGTGTACCGTTACGCCCAACCGGTCACGCAAAACGGCTTTGTGTTCATGGACACGCCCGGCTTCGACCCCTGCTCCGCCACCGGGCAAATAGCGGGCGGCGCCAATATGATCATGTTCACCACAGGCCGCGGCTCCATGTTCGGCGCCAAACCCGTGCCGTCGATCAAACTCGCCACCAACACCCCCATGTTCCGCAAGCTCGAAGAAGACATGGACATCAACTGCGGCGAAATTCTGGATGGCACCTCAACTCTGCGCGAAATGGGGCAGAAGATTTTTGAACTGATGCTGCGCACGGCATCCGGCGAAAAAACCAAAAGCGAATTGCTGGGGTTGGGGGATCATGAGTTTGTGCCGTGGAATATTGGGGTAGTTGGTTAGAACGTGTGCACGCAGCGCTCGAATTAAGGAGCGCCAAAGCCGTGAATACGCCGTAATGGAAACACATGGACACTTACTACAAACTTGACAGTTATTTTAGGGACTTCATATGAACTCGGCCATTGGTCAAGCGCTGAGGTTTTGCGTTTTTGCTCTCATCCTTCTTTCGCTTGCCCCACTTTCCTACAGTGCCGAAAGCGATGAAGTCTGGCTATTGCAGCCCATCGTGCAGGAGCGTGCGACAGGTCTGCTTAAGGCATACAAAAAAACGGGTAACTCGCTCAAGCTCTTTGAAATTCAGGAAATCAACAATGCCGGCAATTTTGGAAAGATTATTTACTACGAACTACAAACAAGTTTTTCGCGGCAAGAATCAGGGCTATGGGCAATTGTAGGAGCAGGTAATTTCACCTCGGGGGCTGCAGCGGGTTTCAGCCAAACCCTAAGTTTATGTGGGTTGATCACATTACTTACCACAACGAACTCCGCTACCAAGCTCGAAACGAACACCCCCATTCCCTTCGGAAAACTATTTCTTCCTTGTGGTATCCGCACTTCAATTGGCGTAGGAACTCGCGTTCGAGTAGCAGATCTTCGTACAGATTATGAAGACATCTGCTCACCGATTCCGGGCACGAAGTTTACATACCACATTGAAAACGAAGCACAGGTCAAGACTACCGGATTGTTCGGTCGAAGCACTCAGGTAAGCGCCAAGATCGATGTTTTGTGCCAAGTCTCTTCAAGCGTTGTACAGGCAAAGGAGATCAATCCGGGAATGCGTGGCGACTACCTTCTGGTGTCATGTGAAGGTACCGCCCATTCCGGTCAAAAAAGTAAAACAGACTACGCGTTTCTTATAGAGCCAGGCGTCTATCTCATCCTGAGCACCGGCGGAGGAGCACAAACAACGAAAGTGCAGTACAAGACTGTTGACTACAGCGACTAACCGTGGGAGTGATTCGCATTTAGTGAAGTCCCGCTCTGATGCCCTTGCAGCAAACGTAGTGTAGGTAGATCCTAGCTTGCGCACGAACCACGGTCCGCGTGGTCACAAAAGCCGCATCCACTCCACGACATAACTATCTGTTTTTATTGAAAAATGTGTGGCCGCCCTGCAATGCGTCCCCAACTCCAGTGCTCCCGCTCCGCCCACGCTAATGGCGCCGACCAACGCCTGTGACGCCCATCACCACATTTGCGATCCCGCGCGCTTTGCGTTGCCCCAACCGGCATAGCCAGTGCCGTCCAACAGCATGATGGCGAATTACCTGCTGCTGTAAAAACGCATCGGCACCCCGCGCAATGTCGGCGTGCAACGCGGCATTACAGCACCAACAACATCAGTGACACTCGATGCGTCGAACAACCCGGCAGCAAGTGGGCCGCCCAACTATGCAGATGCCACGCAGATCGCGCAGGCTTTCGTCAAGGCTGCATCGGAGCGGCTAACGTGGGCCAGCGACAGCCGCATCCCAGCGCCATGGGCGGTAAGCCGGACGACTCCTTTCTGATTGATCTGCTGTCAACGTAAGCGCCAAACGAAGCCGCGCATAAACGCACTCTCGTGCAGAACTCGACGATGATGTATGGCTGCGGCAAAGCCCATTGACGCAGCATCGGCAGGGCGGGTACGTTTTTGGTGCCCCGCCGGTAACGGTGCTCAGGCCCGCCGCGTTTACGCGCCCAATCTACAACACCACCTTCTGCCGCTGCCCCGTCTCCGAAGCCTTCCGAATCGCATCTAGCATGCGATGCCGCCGCACGGCGTGTTCAAAATCCGCCTCGACCGGTGCGCCGCCGCGTATCGCCTCGGCAAATTTCACCCACATCTGGCCTACGTCGTAGGCCGGGCCGCCGTTGCGGATGTCTTCGGGCACGCATTTGAATCGCTCCGGCACGAGCAACTCTTGCAGCGCCTTATCGTCTTTTTTGCCGCCCATGATTTTGCGTTTCAGTTCCTGCCCGGCCTCACCACCGCCGATCATCATCAGCGTGCCTTCGGTGCCGTAAATCTCGAAGCGGTAGCCGCTGCCGTGATACGGATGCACACCGAGATTGGCACTGACCACCGCGCCGTTGTCGAGCTTGCCGCTTAACATGATGTTGTCGGGCGAGGTCACGTCGACGGTTTTTTTGGTGTCGGTCTCGAACCATTGCGGCACTTGCGTGCTGACTACGGCGGAGACTTCGGCGAGTTCGCCCGCCACCATGCACAGCGCATCCATCGAGTGGCCGAAGGTAATGGTCAGCGTGTTGGCGCCGAGGTTCACGTCTTTTTGCCAGGTGCGATCCGAAGTGCGCGTCAGCACCCCGCTGCCCATGTGTGTCATGTTCACCGACAGCATTTTGCCGACGTAGCCCTGCTGAATCAGCTCGCGCATATAGAGATACGCAGGCGAGGCGCGGCGTTGCAGGCCGACCATGGTGCGCACGTTTTTCTTTTTGGCGACCGCGGCCATTTCTTCGGCTTCTTGGGTGTTGGCGCCCAGCGGCCATTCGCAGTAGACGTGCTTGCCAGCTTCGAGTGCCGCCATGGTGATTTTGTAGTGCGCAGGCACGCGCACCGCCACCAGTGCAGCTTCCACCTGTGCATCCGCGCCCATGGTTTGCAAATCGCTGTACGCCTTTTTCACGCCGTATTTTTCGGCGGCAGCCTGCGCGGTGTCGGCATGCGCGGTGCACACGGCGTGCAGATTTATTTGTGGCACTTTTTGCAGCACCGGGCCGTGTGCGTTCGGGCCCCAACGTCCGCCAGCGCCGATGAATGCCACTCTTAACGGATCATTTGTCGCCATGCCACTCTCCAAAAATAGTCAATTAAAACAGATAGTTACGATATCACTTCATTTCGATGAATTCGAGCTGCACGCCGTCCGGTCCTTCAAAAAAACACACGCGGCGGTTGCCAGTGACGAAGGTCTCTTCGAGGATGCCGATGTTTTGCGCCTTCAACTTGGCCACCAGTTCATCGAGCTTGTCGGTGTCCATCGCGATGTGTTCCATACCGAAACTCTGCTTGCGCTTTTGCGTCGGGTGCAAATCGGTGATGTTGAGCGACAAGCCGTCAAGATCCACGCGATAGCCGCCGGTAGGCGACTGGCTGGTGATGGTCGCACCGAAAGTGTCGACGTAAAACTTCGCCGTCTTTTCCGGATGCTTGGTTTTGATGTGCAGATGATTGAGTTTGATGGTCATGTCCGTCTCCTTTTCAATAAAAGTTTAGAACCACTTGATGATGTCAAACCGCTTGCTTTTGCCGATGCGAAACACATTGAAATCGCGCACGTCTACCGTCAGTATGGCACGGCAATCCGTTTCCTGCGCAAACCACACCAATGCCGCATCGGTGAAATCCGGGTCCAGCGCCGTATAGCGAGTAAGAATCTCGCTCACGTTCCGATAGGCAACCGACGGCAGATCGAGCACCGTGCAGGGCGGACTGCTGACCCAGTCGAGCAGGCGCGACTTGCCCACCGTCGAGAGAAAATAACTGGCTTCGGATATAACCGGCGCCGGGATCAGCAATTCGCCGGCGTAGTCGTCGAGAAATTCGGCGGCGGCGGCATGCCGTTTGTCGCGCGCGATGCCCAGCGCGACCAGAAAACCCGTGTCGACCAGTACGCGATTCAAGCGCAGCTTTTAAGTGCGCGGGCCGCGAAACTTCGCGCGCAAGGCAGCCTTGACGTTCCCCGAAATATCGGAACCCGTGCTACCCGGATCACCACCGATAAACGGATGGCGTGACGCCGGTGTATTCAGCGCGGGTTCGCGCAGCAGGCCATCCAGTGCCTGTTTGACGACCTCGCTCTTGGTGAGCTTGCGCTTGACGCAATACTCCGCCAACTCTTGCTCAACGCGATGCGGCAGGCGAACAGTCAGCGTCATGATGGGGCTCCGGAGTTTATGATGTAATACAAAATTTAATAAATTGTATTACAAAACCTTCTGGCTTCCAACTCGCCCGCCACGTGCCTTGCCACTCCCATCCATTCACGAGCGAGATTAATCATAAGTATTTGTTTTTATTAAATATTTTTAATTACTCAGGTCGGATGCCGCCAACCTTGATAATCGACTGAAAGCGCAGGTATTCCTCCTGCATGTGGCGCATGAAGCCATCCGGCGTGGTGTCGGGTGTTGATTCCGCGCCCTGATTTACGAACCGCGTGCGCAGCGCGCTCTTGCGCAACACGCGCGCGATATCACTGTGCAGTTGCTCGACCACGCGGCGCGGCGTGCCCTTGGGCGCGACGATGCCGGACCAGCTGTCGAATTGGGCTTCGGGCAGCCCGACTTCCGCGATCGCTGGCACGTTGGGCAATGTGGGGCTGCGCTGCGGCGTCATGACCGCCAGCGCGCGCAGACGCCCTTCGCGCACCGGGCCGAGTGCTGCGGGCAGCGTGTAGATGGCGTAGTGCACGCGGCCCAGCGCCATTTCAATGAAAGAGTCGGTCGCCATGCGAAACGGAATATGCACTGCGTCGATGTTCAGTGCGCGCGAAAAAACTTCCGCCGCCAGATGCGATGCCGAGCCGATACCGAGGGACGCATAATTCATTTCGCCCGGGCGCACGCGGGCGTAAGTGACAAATTCACGCGCCGTGGAAACCGGCAGCGTGCGCGTTGCCGCCAGCACATTGGTGATCGACGCCACGTGCGCCACGCCGACAATATCACCCAGCGCCTTGTACGGCGGCGCTTCGCGCATGAGTTCGGTGATCAGCCTTGTCACGCCCACCATGCCCAGCGTGTAACCATCAGCGACGGCGCGCGACACCTTGGTATTGCCGATCAGCCCCCCCGCACCCGGACGGTTTTCAATCAGCACGCGGCGCTGGTAATACGTTTCCAGTTCGTCGGCCAGCAGGCGCGCAAAAAAATCATCCGCCGCGCCGACTGACGACGCGACAATGACACGTATCGGTTTGACCGGGAAATCGGCGTGTGAACCTGGCGTCAACGCCATGCTGCGCCCTGCAACCAACAGCAGTCCTGCGGCAATCAGCGCAATGCGGCACCACCGCCCACTCGGCGACAGTGTCACAGCGGGCCATCGGAAGTGTGAAACGCAAGGCATACCTCATTTATGCACCAATTGCCCACAGGCCGCAACCGCGCGCTGCCACGCACACGTCCCTCGGTGATATTTTTATCAATAAAAACAGATACTTACAATTACATTGCCCTAGCAGCCTGTCGGACTTAGCCGACAATTGTTTATTGAACTTGTCATCGAAGCCAGAAAGTAAACGTTGCTTGATAGGGGCATAGGATACACAGGCGAGGCGAACGAATGACACGATTTGTGACGGTGAATCGAGACACGGCGTA
>SYEN01000151.1 GCA_005800795.1 Burkholderiales bacterium
AACGGTGGCAGCCGCGGCTTTCTGGTGCGTATGACGCCCGGCGTGTTGACACAATTGCTGGCGGCGCTGCCTGTGGATGTGGCAATAGCACAGTAGGGCGACGCAAGTTGGTGCGAAATCAGCCGTAATATCCGGGGGCGATGGCAAAAAAGCATGCAAGACCACACTACAAAAACACGGCCCAGAGTCGGGCTGATACTCACCGGCGGCGGCGCACGCGCGGCGTATCAGGTGGGTGTGCTGCGCGCGCTGTCGGAGTTGCTGCCCAGGAACGCGCATACGCCGTTTCCGATCATCTGCGGCACCTCGGCAGGGTCGATCAACGCCACTATTCTGGCGGTGGACGCGGCGAATTTCCGGCACGCGGTACGCCGTCTGGTGACGGTGTGGAAGAATTTTCATGTGCATCACGTGTATCGCGCGGATATTTTCGGGGCGCTGCGCAACAGCCTGCGCTGGCTGCTGGCGGCGTTGTCCGGCGGCCGTTTGCGAACGTTGCGAGGCGGCAACTATCCGGTGTCGCTGCTCGACAATGCGCCGTTGGCCGCGCTGTTGCGCAAGCATGTCGATCTTTCCGCGATACAGCGCAATATCGACGCGGGCCAATTGACGGCGCTCAGCATCACCTGTTCCGGATACACCTCAGGGCAATCAGTGTCGTTTTATCAGGGCGCGCCCGATCTGGAAAATTGGCAGCGCGCGCGCCGCATCGGCGTGGCGATGCCGATTGCGATGGAGCATTTGCTGGCGTCCAGCGCGCTGCCGTTTATTTTTCCGCCGATGCGCATACACCGCGAATACTTCGGCGACGGCTCCATGCGCCAGATCGCGCCGGTGAGCCCGGCGCTGCATCTGGGCGCTGACCGTGTGCTGGTGATCGGCGTGGGCCGCCAGTTGCAGCCGGACGCCGAGCGCATCAAGAGTGATGCTTTTCCCACGCTGGCGCAAATCGCCGGCCACGCGCTGAACAGCATTTTTCTCGATAGTCTTGAAGTCGATCTCGAGCGACTGCAGCGCATCAACCGTACCATCGAACTCATACCCGAGGACGTACGCAGGCAAACCAACTATCCATTGCACAAAGTCGATTTTCGGGTGATTTCACCGAGCGAGGAGCTGGAAAAAATTGCCGCGCTTCATGCGCATGAGTTGCCGCGCACCATACGCCTGTTGCTGTCCACGGTGGGCGGCACGCGCAAGAGCGGGTCGAACCTGCTGTCGTATCTGCTGTTTGAAAAATCCTACTGCCGTGAATTGATCAAACTCGGCTATGCCGACACCATGGCGCGCAAGGAGGAATTGCTGGCGTTCATGGGTTGGGGCGAGTGAGCACGTGAGCGACAACGCGATCAAGCCGTACTCCGAGGCCTGCGAACGCAATCGCGATCCGATACTTGCCGTGCTGCGCGAGATGCTTGCCGATTCCGCCCATGTGCTGGAAATCGGGTCTGGTACAGGCCAGCACGCAGCGTACTTCGCCCGCCACCTACCGCAACTTGTTTGGCAAACCAGTGATCTGGCGGAGAACCATGCAGGCATCAATGCGTGGATTGATGATGCCGGTTGCGCGAACCTGCGGCGGCCGCGCGTATTGGACGTGCGCAACGCGGCTTGGCCGGTGAAAGACGTGGATGCCGTTTACACAGCCAATACCTTGCACATCATGGATTGGGCTGGCGTGCAGGCGGCATTTCGAGGTGCCGGGCGGCTGTTGCCGGCAGGCGGCTCGCTGGTGGCCTATGGCCCCTTTAACTATCATGGTGCTTTTACCTCGGACAGTAACGCGCACTTCGATGTAAGCCTGCGCGCACGTGGCGTTGGCAGTGCATTGCGCGATTTCGAGGCAGTGGAAGCGTTGGCGGCTACAGAAGGCTTTACGCTGCTGCGCGATGTGGCGATGCCCGCCAACAACCGCACACTGGTGTGGCGCAAAGCCGCTTGAGCCGCCCATGAGCTGCCCATGAGCCGTGCATTCGTCAAGGAAGGCGACGGCGAGGATGCCAATGCCTTGCCCGAGCGCCCGCTGCCCGCGCACGCCAACTACGTCACCGCGCGCGGGCTCGCGCAATTGCAGTCACGGGTGCGCGAGCTGGCCCAGGCCTGCGAAGCGTTGCGGCGTGACGTGACCGACGACGCCGGCGCGAAGCCTGGGTTGCGCACTGCCGAGCGTGATTTGCGGTACTTCAATGCGCAACTTGAACGCGCTGAAGTGGTGGCAGCCGCGAGCGATCGGGTGGGTGGTCGCGTGCGCTTCGGTGCCCGCGTGACCTTCGCCAATGACGCGGGCACGGAACAAGCGGTACGCATCGTCGGCGACGACGAGGCCGATGCTGCTGCAGGCGATATCAGTTGGGCATCTCCACTGGCGCGCGCCCTGATCGGTGCGCGTGCGGGTGATGTCGTCACGTGGCGGCGCCCCGCCGGCGCGGCCGAGGTTGAAATTCTGCGCGTGGATTACTCGTGACCGGGTTCGCAGCGCTGGCAGCACCGGTGATGCATCCGGCTTGCAACTGCGCGCCGAACTTTCGGCGTGATTTGGCGTCTCCCCAGGTGTCCAATCTGGCGCCACAACTTCCATCATGAAATTTCTTGCATTGCTTGCCGCACTGTCGTTCGAGCAGATTCGCCCGCTGCGCGGTGACAACGTGCTGCACGCAGCGTACGAGCGTTTTGCAAACCACCTTCGCCATTTGATGGATGCGGGTGAGGCACGGCAGGGGATGTGGGCGTGGCTGCTCGCCGTGGTCCCATTGACGTTGGCGACACTGCTGCTGACATGGCTGTTCGCGCACCTAAACGGCGCGGCGGCTTGGCTGTTTGCAGCGGCCGTACTGTATGCCACTGTGGGCTTTCGCAAGTTCAGTAATTATTTTAATGAAATCAATAAGTTACTAAAAGACGCCAATTTGGCTGATGCGCGCGAACAGTTGCGTCAGTGGTGCAATGCCGATTGCGGCAACCTCACCTCCAGCGCGCTCGCGCGCGTGGCGATTGAGCAGGGCCTGACGGCCTCGCATCGTCATGTGTTTGGGCCGGTGGCGTGGTTTTTGGTGTGCGGCCCGGCTGGTGCATTGTTTTATTTCATGGCCGCGGCGTTGCAGGACATCTGGCGTGTGCATGCGGCGACGAACGTGCCGGAAGCGGGCCTATCCGCCGAGTTCGTGCAGTTCGCGGCTCGCGCGTACGCCGTGATCGACTGGGTGCCAGCGCGTTTGACCGCCGCCAGCTTCGCCGCCGTGGGCAATTTTCAGGACGCGGTGGATTGTTGGCGCACGCAGGCGTCCGCTTGGCCCGACGAGTCACAAGGCATTATCCTGGCCAGCGGCGCGGGTGCGCTGGGTGTCAAACTCGGCGGCGCGCTTGCGGACGGATCGATCAGTGGCACGGAAGCGTTTGACGCCACACGTCCGGAGCTGGGTACGGGTGACGACGCCGATGCCGATTATTTATCCAGCGCAGTAGGCCTGATCTGGCGCGCGCTGGTGATGTGGATGTTGCTGACAGGCGTGGTTACCATCGCGCACTCTGTGGGTTAAACAGCGATCAGTCATAACGCCGCGCCCTGGACCGCACCGCTTCCTCAACCAGCCCACGGTACGACGCCAGCCGGGATGCCGCGATATGGCCGGCCTTGCAACCGTCATCAATCGCGCAGCCCGGCTCCACGCGGTGCGTGCAGTCGCGAAACCGGCACTGCCCGAGCCGCGGGCGAAATTCTATAAACGCCTGCGCGGTATCTTCCACGTTGATGTGATGCAGCCCGAACACCTGCAAGCCGGGTGAATCGATCAGATCACTGTGATCGTTGATGTGGTGCAGCACGGCGCCGGTGGTGGTGTGCTTGCCCGAGTCGAGCGCCACCGACGTTTCGGCCACGCGCACGGAAGCGTCTGGTACAAGCCGATTGACCAGCGTCGATTTGCCCATGCCCGATTGGCCGACCAGCACACTGGTCTGCTTTTCCAGCAGTGGAATGAGGGGCGCGATATCCTGTTTTGCCGACAGCCGCAGCACGCGGTAGCCGAGTGCGCGATGTGTGGCGAGTAAGGCCCATGCGGCTTCGCTCTGCGGCAGGTCGGTTTTGTTGAGCACGATCAGTGGTGTGATGCCGCCGTGCTCGCAGGCGGCGAGGCAGCGGTTCACCAGGTCTTCGTAAAAACTGGGCATGGCTGCGACCACGATCACCACTTGCGTGACGTTGGCGGCGATGAGTTTTTGTTTGTAGGCGTCGGAGCGGTAGAGCAGTGTTTTACGCGGGAGTATGGCGTCAATTACGCCGCTATTGCCGCCACTGCGCTGAATGTGCACGTAGTCGCCGCAAGCGGCATCGCTGCGTTTGCCGCGTGTGGAGCATTCCACCGTGGAACCATCGGCCAGCTCGACGCGGTAGCTGCGGCCGAAAGCGGCGACGATGCGGCCTTCAGCCGCTGATGCTCCACCGCCACTCACAACTCAAAAAGCGCATCCAGCTTCGCCGCACAGATGAAATCATTTTCCGACAAGCCGTTGATGGCGTGCGTGACATACGATACCAGGCACTGGTTATAGCCAACCACGATATCGGGATGATGGTCTTCCCGATGCGATACCCACGCGGCAGCATTCACGAACGCCATGGTCTGGAAATAATTCTTGAAAGCGTAGGTCTTGGCGATAGAGTCACCTTGTAGCACCCAGCCATCCAATTGTTTCAACAGCTTGTCGATTTCACCGGCTTTGAGCGGCGACACCTTGCCCTCGCACGACCGGCACTTGCGTTTTACCAAATCGATGGCTGTCAAAATAATGTTTTAAAACAGATAGTTACAGATTGCATTCTTTTCGTGCATTCATGCCGATGCCTGCAAACGTCCGATACGCGTCAATGCAGGCGGATGTGAATCGTAAAACATTGAATGCAGCGGATCGGGCGTCAGCGTCGATGCGTTGTCCTTGTAGAGTTTCACCAGCGCGGAAATCAGATCGCTGGCCGAGGCATTTTGCGCAGCGTATTGGTCGGCCTCGAATTCATGTTTACGCGACATCATGGCCGACAGCGGTTGCAGCAGAAAGGTGAAGTTCGGAATTACCATGAAAAACAGAATCAGTGCCATGGCGGGCGACTGCGTAGTGACGCCCAGCCCCTGATAAAACCACGACTGATCCAGCAGAAAACCCAGCAGCCACAGGAAGAAAAAGCTCGCGGCAAACGTCCACACGATGCGCTTTACCACGTGCTTGCGCTTGAAGTGGCCGAGTTCATGCGCCAGCACTGCTTCGACTTCAGGCGGGCTCAGGCGTTCGAGCAGCGTGTCAAAAAACACGATGCGCTTGCTTTGCCCGAAGCCAGTGAAATAGGCGTTGCCATGACTGCTGCGGATGGAGCCGTCCATCACCATCAGCCCTTTCACTTTGAAATCGCAGCGCGCAAGCAGCTGATCGATGCGCTCCTTCATCGCCGCGTTGTCCATGGGTTTGAATTTGTTGAACAGCGGCGCGATCCAAACCGGGTAAATCGCCAGCAGCAAAATGTTGAAACCCATCCACGTCAGCCACGCATAAAGCCACCATAGGCTGCCGGACTTTTCCATCAACCACAGCACGGCGGCGATCAAGGGCAAACCCAGCGCTGCCGCCAGCGCCAGCCCTTTGACGAAATCCTTCCAGAACAGCGCCGGCGTCATTTTGTTAAAGCCGAATCGTGCTTCCAGCCGGAAGGTGCCGTACCAACTAAACGGTAGTTCAACCAACGTCATCACCAGCCCGACCAGCAAGATCAACCCCAAGCCTCGCGGTATGCCCGCCGACAGCAGGGACGCGGCCAGGTCGCTCAGCCATTGCAGGCCGCCACCCACGGTCAGCAGCAGCAAAATCACGATTTCCACGCCGGCCGAAGTCAGTGCGAGACGGGTCTTGGCGCAGGTGTAATCTGCTGCACGCTGATGGGCATCCAGGCTGATTTGCGCGCTAAACTCGTTGGGCACGGCGGCGCGGTTTGCGCCCACGTGCGCAAGGTGCCGGGCGCCCAGCCAGAAGCGCAATGCGGCGGTTACCGCCACGGCGGCGAGAAACACTAATCCAAATGCGTTCATGAAGTATCTATGACAGAATAAGAGCGGTAACGTTTTAGGTTTTAGCAGACTGTCGTCAGACGGACGTTCTGCCGTTCATTCATTGATCTGTATTTGATTATGGCACAAGACCCCAACAACCTCATCTGGATCGACATGGAAATGAGCGGCCTCGATCCGGAGCGCGAGCGGATTCTTGAGGTGGCGATCGTGATCACCACGTCGCAACTGGATGTGGTGGCCGAGGCGCCGGTCTGGGTGGTGCATCAGCCCGACACCGTGCTCGACGCGATGGACGACTGGAACAAGGGCACGCACGGCAAGAGCGGGCTGACGGCGCGCGTGAAGGCCGCCGTACTGTCGGAAGCTGAGGCCGAGGCGCAAATGCTCGCGTTCGTGGCGCAGCATGTGCCGCCGAAATTGTCGCCAATCTGCGGCAACTCGGTGCATCAGGACCGGCGCTTTCTGGTGCGCTACATGCCGAAGTTTGACGACTACCTGCTTTACCGCAATCTCGATGTCAGTACGCTGAAGGAACTGGCACGCCGCTGGAAACCGGAGGTCATGACGGGCATCAAGAAGCACGGCAAACACGAGGCGCTGGCGGACATACACGAGTCCATCGCTGAACTGCGCTATTACCGCGAACACATTCTGAAAATCTGATGCGCGCTACCGTGCGACTGCCGCGCGCCACGCGAAGTGCGGCTCGCGGCAATACGCACATGATCGTGCTGGGGTGGGTGCTGCTGCTCGGCATGATGGCGTGGTTTGCCAACGATTGGCTGGAGCGCGGCGCCAATCCCAATCGCAATATAAACATTGCCGGTGGCGTGGCTGGGGCAACAGGAGCGTCGGGAGAGCTGACGCTCACCCGCTCGCGCGACGGCCACTACTATGCCGACGGCGAAATCAACGGTAAACCGGTGAAATTTTTGCTCGATACCGGCGCGACGCAGATTGCGCTGTCACGCCGTCAGGCGAACGAACTGGGCCTGTCGCTGGGGCCGGCGGGTACCGTGCAGACCGCGGCGGGACCGGCAACGGCCTATCAGACGCGACTTGCGCGTGTGCGGCTGGGTGCGGTGGAAATGGAAAATCTCGGTGCCGTGGTCACTGAAAAAATGTCCGACGAAACTGTGCTGCTCGGCATGAATTTTCTCAAGCGGCTGGAAATGGTGCAGCGGGGAGATCAATTAACGCTGCGCGTGCCGGCGGGGGATGCTGCGCGTTAGCGCCAACACGTACGCTAACGTTTCTGCCGGTAGTAATTGATCAGCCCATTGGTTGACGCATCAAACGCCGTGGCGGGTTCGCTTGCTGTGAGCGTCGGCAAAATGCGGTCGGCCACCTGTTTGCCGAGCGCTACGCCCCACTGATCGAAGGCGTTCAGGTCCCAGATCACGCTTTGCACGAACACCTTGTGTTCGTAGAGCGCGAGCAGCATGCCCAGATGTTTCGCGTCCAGTTCTTCCAGCAGGATGGATGTGCTGGGGCGATTGCCGGGCACCGCCGCGTGTGGGGCGTTCGAGTCGGGCTTGCCATTCATCAGTGCTTCGCCCTGCGCGAAAAAATTCGCCAGCAGCAGCGGATGCTGCGCATTGAACCCGGATGGATTGCGGCAGGCGGCGATCAAATCGGCGGGGATCAGCGGTGTGCCCTGATGCAGCAACTGGAAAAACGAATGCTGGCTGTCGGTGCCAGGTTCGCCCCATACGATGTTGCCGGTGGCGTAATCGACCCGGCTGCCATCACGCGCCACCGCTTTGCCCAGACTTTCCATTTCGAGTTGCTGCAGATAAGCGGGCAGGCGAGAGGCCGCCTGTGCGTAAGGCAGCACCGCGCGGGACTGGGTCTTGAAGAAATTGATGTACCACACATCGAGCAAACCCAGCACCACTGGCATGTTGCGTTCCAGGTGCGCTGTGCGGAAGTGCTTATCCATCGCGCGCGCGCCCGCGAGCAGCGAGCGGAAGGCCTCCATGCCCGCGTACAGTGCCACCGGCAAACCCACCGCCGACCACAGCGAATAGCGTCCGCCCACCCAATCCCACATTTCAAACATCTGCGCCGGCGGGATGCCGAACTGCGCGACCTTGCCGGTGTTGGAGGTGACGGCGGCGAAATGCCTGCCCACGGCGGCCTCGCTGCCCAATTGCGCCACCAGCCAGCGGCGTGCGGCGAGCGCGTTGGTCATCGTCTCCTGAGTGGTGAAGGTCTTCGAGGTGATGACAAACAGCGTGGTGGCTGCGTTTAACTGCCCCACCACTGCGGAGAGATTTTCGCCATCCACGTTGGATACGAAATGCGCGCGCATTGTGCCGTCGGTGTACGGACGCAGCGCCTGACACGCCAGTTGCGGGCCGAGATAAGAGCCGCCAATGCCGATGTTGACGACATCGGTAAACCGTAGACCGGTATGCCCGGTGTGTACGCCATTGCGAATGGCGGTCACAAAACTTTCCATCTGCGCCAGCACGCGCTGCACGTCCAGCGTGACGTCGTGCCCGCCGCACAGCACGGGCGTATCCGCGCGTAACGCCACATGCAGCACCGCGCGGTTTTCGGTGTGATTGATCGGCGCGCCGTTGAACATGCGCTCGATCCAACCCTGCAGACCGCGCGCGCGTGCCAGCCCGGTCAGCAGCGGCAGCGTTTCGTCACTCAGGAAGTGCCGCGAAAAATCGAGCAGCAGGCCGTCAAGTTCCAGCGAAAATTTACTGACACGCCAGGGGTTGGCGGAGAATCTTTCAGCGAGGGTCGCGTTGGCAATCTGCTGCTGATGCGCCCGTAGTGCCTGCCACTCGGCGCTGACCGTTAACGGTGATTTTGAAGTGGGCGGTGTCGGCATGATGCGGCTATTGTACAGGCCCGCGCGGCAGCGAATACAATAAGGCCTCTCGTTTCCGGATGATCACCGTGCCGCTGATTTTTGATGCCCTGCGTAACGCCGCCCGCGACATTACGCGTACGCGCGTGCTGCTGCTGGTCGCGGTTCCGGTGGTGTGCGCGGCGCTGGCGTGGGCGCTGTTGGGCTGGCTGTTTTGGGAGCGGCTCTCAACATGGGTTAACGGTTTGATTCTGGCGACATCGGCGGGCCGCTGGGTGGCGGAGTGGGTCGGTGGCGCGCTGACGGTGGTGTGTGCCGTGTTGGCGCTGGCGTTGCTGGCGCCAGGGGCGTTGCTGACCTCACTGCTGGTGACGGAATTTTTTACGCTGCCGGCGCTGATTCGCTTTGTCGGCGAGCGCTACTACCCGAATCTCGCGCATAAACAAGGCGGGACGTTTGCCGGCAGTCTGGCCAATACCGCCAAGGCCGTGGCCATATTTCTCACGCTGTGGGTGGTGACGTTGCCACTATGGTTTACCGGCATTGGTGCGTTGATCGTGCCGGCACTCAATTCGGCGTATCTCAATCACCGCGTCTTTCGCCACGACACACTGGCCGATCACGCCGATGCCATGGAACTGCAGATGCTGGCGGGCAGCAACCGGCGCTGCCTGTATTTGTTGGCGCTGCTACTGGCGGCGTTTAACTACGTGCCGCTGGTGAATCTGGTGGTGCCGGCGTTGACCGGGCTGGCGTTCACGCATTTTCAGTTGGGGGCATTGGCCAAGCTGCGTGAGGCACAGGTGGAACAAACTTAAAGCAGCTGGGCGCTACTTTCTCTCACCCCCCGGCCCCTCTCCCGGCGGGGGGGGGCGGAAAAATGCCGCGTACGGCATGCGCTCAAACCCCGCGGCGATACCCGGTCCGCCGCCGCTGCACATGG
>SYEN01000152.1 GCA_005800795.1 Burkholderiales bacterium
CGCCAAACGCGCGGGCGCGCCGCTTTACAAGCTGCTCGGCGGCAGTGCACGCGCCACGCTGCCCGCGTATGCCAGCCTGTTGCGCTACGGCGTTGAAAAGGCCGTGGTCGATAAAATCGTCGAAGCCAAGGCACGCGGCTACCGCCTGATCAAATTGCACGAAAGCAGCACCGCCATCGTGCGCGCTGCCAGCAAAGCCTGCGGGCCGGACGTGCCGCTGATGGTCGATTGTTCTTGCCCGTGGACGGTGGACGAATCCATCGCCATCGCGCGCAACTGGGCCGACCTCAAACTCGCGTGGATCGAAGAACCGATCTACCCGCCCGACGACCACAGCGGCCTCGCGCGCCTGCGCACCGCCAGCACCACGCCGCTGGCGGCGGGCGAAAATATTTCCAACTTCATGGAATTCAAACGCCTGCTCGAAATCGGCGGCGTCGGCATCGCCCAGCCCAGCATCACCAAAATCGGCGGCGTCACCGAAATGCGCAAAGTCTTCGCACTCGGCGAAGCGCATGGTGTGACCGTCGGGCCGCACTCGCCGTACTGCGGCCCCGGCCTGCTCGCATCGATCCACGTCTGCGCCGCGAGTGCGCGATTGATCCCGATAGAACGCTACTACTGCGACTTCGCCGAATCACCGTTCGGCGAACAGATCATTCCGAAAAACGGCGACTTCGCCGTGCCACAGGAACCGGGGTTGGGCAAAGACCCGGATATGCGGTTGGTGGAGAAGATGCGGGTGGGGTAGGGTGAGCATGCTAACCACAATGCAAAATGCGGAGTTTCGGTGTTGTAATTGTGGAATATGCTTGAACTTGGATTGGACGATCATCGAGCGATATATGATACTGAGTGGTGACTTCAATGACTAAAACTAGCTGACTTATAACTTAATCTCCAATGTCACTTCTGAGAGAAATCCAATCTGCAGCAATTGATTCGGCTGTTCCGCTGACAACCTTGCTTCGCAAGTGCAAAGTGCTTGCGGCGCGTTTAGGCAATGCAGAGTTTAAACAATGGATCGAGGATGAACTGAGCGGCTATAAGTCAGCGGAAGCACTTCCCCCATATCGTAAGCTACACGTCAATTCTAAAGGCCATTTCTCGGGGCCGTTTCAATCAGGCCTTCGAAACGCGGATATACCGCTTTCGTGTATCCCTGAGGAGTTTAGAGAGCGCCTCTCGAAGTCGCACATGAAGGAACCTATTGCCGCTCTTGAGGATCTTGTTGCCAAGTCTGATAGTGGTACTGCAATGGAACCGTGGAATCCAGATTTCGTTGCTCTTGTTGGAAGTAGGATCTACGAAGACATGAACTGCATGCAGGCTTGGAAAGTTATCCCTATTAACACGGTGGTAGCAGCGCTTGATAGTGTCCGAACACTTGTGCTGAACTTTGTGCTTGAAATTGAAGCAGAGGCACCGGACGCTGGAGAGGCTGCATTAAATTCGAACCCGGTGCCTCAAGATAAGGTGCATCAAATCTTCAACACATTTATTTCAGGCAACGTTCAGAATTTAGCGACAGCGAGTACGAATGTTAGGCAGAATGCAACCTACAATGACGCGAATTCTGAATTGTTTCGAGAGATCTTGGCGACGCTTACTAAGTCGGGGTTGGAGGCGCTAGTAGTTGAGAAAGTCACAGGCGCCGTCGACGAAATGAAGCAAGCTAGAGATGTGCCGGGGTTTAAGGACGCTTACATTAAATTCATGTCCATACTTTCTGATCATGTTCAAGTGCTCGGCCCAATTCTCGCACCCTACTTGCCCGCACTGGCTGCATTGTTACGCTGATAGTGGTAGTTGTATGCATGGCCCACTCCTGCTGCACCAGTCATGCTAAAACTCCACATAGCCAACAAAAACTATTCCTCTTGGTCGTTGCGCCCGTGGCTGTTGCTGAAGCACCTCGAAATCCCCTTCGAGGAATGCCTGGTACCCTTCGGCAACGAAGGCGGCACAAAAGCATTCAAGCGCTTCTCACCCACCGGACGTGTGCCTTGCCTCATCGACGGCGCGTTGACGGTGTGGGATTAGCTGGCGATCACGGAGTACTTGGCGGAAGCGTGGCCACGCGTCTGGCCGGAGGACAAAGTGGCGCGGGCGTGGGCGCGCTGCGCCAGTGCAGAGATGCATTCCGGGTTTCAGCGTGTATCCGCGACATCTGCTCGATGACCTGCAGCCACGCGTGCGTAATGCGCGCTCTATAGAGGGGAGTCATTGTAAGTAATTGATATTATTAATGTTTTTAATTTCACATTTCCTGCGCCATGTACGTCTAAATGAGAACTAAAGACTTCCTGCTGCTATAATCTGGTTGACTAAATCTGATTAATTCCGATTGGGGATTTGCCATGAACACTCGCGTCGTCACCGCCCACATTCCCGGCGAACTCGCCGAGCAGGTCGATCAACTTGCCGCGCGCCTGGAGCGGCCCCGAGGCTGGATCGTGAAGCAGGCGCTCACGTCATGGGTTGCGCTGGAGACCAAGCGCCATCAGTTGACGCTGGAAGGCATGGCCGACGTTGATGCGGGCCGTGTCGTTGATCATGCTTCCGTCGCCGCCTGGGCGACTGGTCTCGACAAACCAGTCTGATCGATGTTGCTCAAGTGGTCGCAGAGCGCCGAGCGCGATCTGCACCGACTGCACGCGTTTCTTGCGCCGGTTAATCCGGGTGCCGCTGCGGCAGTTGTGCGGCAACTGGTCAGTGGTGCGGAGCAATTGCTCACGCACCCGCAACTCGGCGTGCGTCTGGATGAATTCGCGCCTCGCGACGTCAGGCGAATTGTCGTCGGAGATTACGAACTACGTTACGAACTGACGGAAGCCACGGTTTACGTGCTGCGTTTGTGGCACACGCGCGAGGATCGATAAGCGCGTAGAAATGCGCAAGGCCACATGCGGCAGCCTCGCGCACAACCGTTACTTCAGCGTAGCCGCCACCCGCCGCACTTCATCCGGCGAGCGTTCGCCACCCAGCGGGGTGCCCGGAATCAGATGCTTGCCCATCGCCACGAGCCCGCCGACCAACACGGGCTCGTAGCCCACGTCGCGCACCAAGGCGGATGCGGTTTCGATGGCGGCTTTGTCGTCACCCGCAATGGGCATGCCGATGTTTTCTTTTTTGCTGGCGGCTTCCGCCATGCGCGCGGCGCCGATGGCGTTGAAGGCGCGCACGATGCGTGCGCCGGGCAGAAATTCCATCGACGCTTGCCCCGCGCCTTTTTCGCGCGCGGCCACGGCCATGTCGCCGTCGCGCGCAACGATGGGGTTTGAGGTGTCGATGACGATTTTGCCTTTGATCAAATCAGCGAGGTCCTTGCCCACGCCGGGCAGTGCGCGATAGGGCACCGAAATCACTAGCACCGTGCCGAAGGCTGCGGCCTCGCGCGGCGTGCCGGCTTTGGCACCGCCGCCCAGTCTCGCCGCAAGTTTTTTGTCGGCGTCGAGATCAAGCGAGGAAAACATCACTTCGTGGCCCGCCTTGACCCACGCACTGCCGATGGCGCTGCCGACACGGCCGGAGCCAACGATGCCGATTTTCATTTTGCCGCTGCCTTGAGCAAGCACTGCCAAAGGCATACCGGCCAGCGCGAGGCCGCCAGCGGCGCTTAGCAGGAAGCGACGGCGGTTATTGTAAGTATATGATTTAATTGATATTTTCATGGACGCCTCAATGGGTTTTGGGGGCTGCGGTTAACGTGTCGCGCGATGCGGACGTATTTATACACCGCTTTGCGTTTGCCGCCATAACGTAAAGCGTAGACAGGCCAGCGCACCAGCTAAAATCGTCCCTGAGTCGCCCGTGAATCGCCCGTGACAAATGACTGATCGCAACACAACCGAAGGGAACCACCATGCTGCATGAGCTGCGCTTCTACGAAATCGCAGCGGGACATCTGGACGATTACATCGATCACGCGGGCAAGGTGGCAGTGCCGTTTCGCGGCGACGATTACGGTAAGCTGCTGGGCTTTTGGGCGTGCGAAATCGGCGCGATGAACTGCGTGTTCAATCTTTGGGAACACGAATCGGTGGCCACACGCGAAGTGCTGCGTGCAAAGTTGGCACTGCAGGACGTTTGGCGCAACGACTATCTGCCGCATTCGCAGCCGCTGATGCGGCGGCAGTTTTCACGCTTGCTGACACCGCTGGCAGAAGTCAATCCGCCTGCGACACAGGGGAATTTGTATCACCTGAGAATTTTTCGCACGCGCGCCGGCAAGACCGCCGCTTTCGCCAGACTTTTGCAGGACGAGTTGCCCGCGCCGCTGTGGGACGCCAGCGTGGCGGTGTGGACAGACAACAGCGGCGAGATCAACGAAGTGGTGCACCTTTCGGCGCATGCGGCCACGCAGTCCCCCGCGCAGATCATGCAAAGTGCTGCGTGGCGCGGGTTTCTGAAACAGCATGGGACGCTGGTGGAGGATATGCAATCGAGTTTGATGACGCCGGCGCAGTTTTCGCCTTGGCGGTAGGGTGTCCGGTAACTTGCGAACACCGTAGAATTTGAGTCTATTTGAGGCAAGCAAAAGGCAATGCCATTGTGCCCGAACAAGTGAAATCAACTCC
>SYEN01000153.1 GCA_005800795.1 Burkholderiales bacterium
CGGCGCCATCGAACAGGACGCCGACTTGATTTTGTTTATCTACCGTGATGAGGTCTACAACCCGACCAACGAAGCCAGCAAAGGCAAGGCGGAAATCATTGTCGCCAAGCAGCGTAACGGCCCCACGGGTCCAGTGATACTGACATTCCTGGGTAGACACACCCGATTCGAGAATTACGCAGGCGGCGATCAATACTAAAGTCAAAAGTATTTGACGCAGATTTACGCAGACGCGCAAATTGACCGTGAAAAACTCTGCATAAATCTGCGCTGAAGGAGGTCGCCGTTCACAGCACCTCGCCCGCATGATCCGCCAGCCGCGAACGTTCACCGCGCGTCAGTGTGACGTGCCCGCTATACGACCAGCCTTTCATGCGATCGACCACGTAGGTGATGCCTGAACTGCCTTCGGTGAGGTAGGGCGTGTCGATTTGCGAGATGTTGCCCAGGCAAACCACTTTGGTACCCGGGCCAGCGCGGGTGATCAGTGTTTTCATCTGCTTGGGCGTGAGGTTTTGCGCCTCGTCAATCACCAAAAACTTGTTCAGAAACGTGCGCCCGCGCATGAAGTTGAGCGACTTCACCTTGATGCGCGAACGAATCAGATCGCGCGTGGCAGCGCGGCCCCATTCACCGGCGGCGTCATCGGTTTTGTTGAGCACGTCGAGATTGTCTTCCAGTGCGCCCATCCAGGGATTCATTTTTTCTTCCTCGGTACCGGGCAGAAAGCCGATATCTTCGCCCACTGGTACGGTAACGCGAGTCATGATGATTTCGGTGTAGAGCTTGGTTTCCAGCGTTTGCATCAGGCCTGCGGCGAGGGTCAGCAACGTCTTGCCGGTGCCGGCCTGGCCGAGCAGCGTGACGAAATCGATTTCCGGGTTCATCAGCAGATTCAGTGCGAAGTTCTGTTCGCGATTGCGTGCCGAGATGCCCCATACGTTGTTGCGCGCGTGGCCGAAATCCTTCAGCGTTTGCAGGATTGCAGTTTTGCCGCTGGCTTCCGCAACCTTTGCCTGAAATGGTTTATCGGTTGCGTGATCTTCCACGTACACCATTTCATTCACAATCAAACTCGCACACAACGGGCCATGCACGCGATAGTAGGTGTGTCCGGATTGCTGCCACGATTCCATGTTCTTGCCGTGGGTGTCCCAGAAATTCGCAGGCAGCAGGCGTGTGCCGGTGTAGAGCAGATCGGTGTCTTCCAGCACCTTGTCATTGAAATAATCCTCGGCAGCAAACCCCAGCGCGCGTGCCTTGATGCGCATATTGATGTCTTTCGACACCAGAATCACCTGGCGCTTTGCGTGCAACTCCTGGAGGTGTTTGACCACGGCGATGATCTGATTGTCAGCCTTGCCGCCTGGCAGCTTGGCAGGCAGCTCGCCGTTGACAGATTCGGTCTGAAAAAACAGCCGGCCGTTGGCGCTTCTGTCGCCGTGTGTCGCGAGCGCAACGCCCTGCATGATGTCGGTGGACGCGTGCCCGATGAGTTCGTCGAGATAGCGGCTGGCCTGACGCGCATTACGCGAGACCTCGGACATGCCTTTTTTGTGATCGTCGAGCTCTTCCAGCGTCGCCATCGGTATGAAGAGATCGTGTTCTTCGAAACGGAAGAGGCTCGTGGGGTCATGCATCAACACATTGGTGTCGAGCACAAAGAGTTTGGTGGCGTGCAAGCGGGTAATGCGGGTGCTACCGGTGTTTGCGGGTTTTAGGGTGGGAGACTGGGATGACGCAGGCTTGCGCTGGATCATGAGATTCCTTATGAAATTACCACCAATAGGCCGCTAAAGAATAGTCTGTATAAGTATCTGTTTTTAAAGGGATTTTACAAATTCCAGTACCTCCTGAGCATGCCCCGGTACCTTCACCCCGCGCCATTCGCGGCGCACCATCCCTTTGGCGTCGATGACAAACGTGCTGCGTTCGATACCGCGCACTTTTTTACCGTACATGTTTTTCATCTTGATGACATCGAATGCCTTGCAGGCGATTTCATCGGTGTCGGACAAGAGATCGAACGGAAAACTCATTTTGGTTTTAAAGTTTTCGTGCGACTTCAGGCTGTTGCGTGACACACCGAAAATCGCGCAGCCGGCTTTAGTGAACTGAGCATACAGGTCGCGAAACTGCTGTCCCTCTGCGGTGCAGCCCGGCGTGTTGTCCTTGGGGTAAAAATAAATGATCCGGATTTTTCCGGCAGCAGCTTTGCTGTTGAACGGCTGACCGGCGGTTGATGGAATTTCAAATTCGGGAACGGGCGTATTGAGCATGGTTTTGGTGCACCTCCTGGTTCCGCGCGGTTGTGCGCGGGCTGACAACAACGTGCTTTATACTGAATCAAATAGGCTTGTTGTGCAACCGCGCAATGATCAAGATAATGCAGTGTCTTGAAGCGCGAGTGTGCCGCTGCGCCCGGGAATCTCGGCGTTGACGACGGCATGTCTGGGCAAGTTCGATAAATTCAGTGCCTTAGCGTAATCGTGCATCGTGGTTAGATTGTAGCCCTGAGCTTTCCAGCCGCTTAACAGTGCATCGAACACGGGGCTCAGGCGATTGCCTTCAAGCTCCGCATGCAGCGTGTAGACATGCGCGGCGGGCTTCTCCGTAAGCTGCAGCAAGTACTGCGCCACATTCTGTTCGTCAATGCCGTCGCGGCCAATCAATTCATCCAGGGTTGGCAATGTCGTGGGCAACTGGGGGCACGGTACTGTCGTTCCGCCGATGACCGGTATGAACGGGTGCGTGCCACGCGTATCCGAACAGTAATCAAAGCCCATTTCGGACGTGAGATGAAACGCGTGCGGATTCATTTGCCAGCCTGCGGCGCCGTGGGTTTTTGCCCGTGTACCAAACACCGCCTGAAAGCGCTCGTTGGCAAGGCGCATTTCGCGGCTTGTCCACTCGTCCGAAGCGGTCAATACGTGATCCTGCCACGCTACATGGTCGTTGGTATGGATGCCCGCTTCGTGACCGGCGTCGCGCACGGCGCGCATCAATGGCGCGCATCGCTTGCCGATATCCGGGCCGGGTAGCAGTGTGCCGTACAGCAGTGTTTTTATACCGTAATTGGATACTACGGACGTGCGCGATACCTTCTTCAGGAATCCAGGCCGGAACACGCGCCGTAGCGCACGGCCCGTGTGATCGGGGCCGAGGCTGAACAGAAATGTAGCCATTACCTTGTGGCGATCGAGCAAGCGGAGCAGCTGCTGAACACCGTCCCGCGTGCCGTGGTAAGTGTCCACGTCGATTTTGAGGGCGAGATTCATGGTGCGAGTATGGCACGGCGCACACTATTTGCGTATGGAGTGCCGCGTTGATCTGTTCAAGACCACAGCCCGCGAGGTACACTTGTGGCTTCTATTTGATTGCGAGTCATTACATGAAAATTTGCATGATCGGCAGCGGATACGTCGGTTTGGTGACGGGCACGTGCTTTGCGGAAATGGGTAACGATGTTACTTGCGTGGACAAGGACGCCGGGCGGGTCAAGCGCCTGAAAAAAGGCGACGTCCCGTTTTACGAGCCGGGGCTGAGTGAGGTCTTGTTGCGCAATCAAAAGCAGCGACGGCTGACTTTTTCGGGGAATCTGCTGCAAGCCATGGCTGGCGCTGACGTTATTTTCATCGCTGTAGGCACACCGGCGCAAGCGGATGGATCATCCGATGTCAGCCAGATCATGGCAGTCGCCGCAGAAATCGGGCGCGAGATTACCGGATACTGCACTATTGTCAACAAATCCACCGCCCCGGTGGGAACAGTGGAGCGCGTGCAAGCCATCGTTCGGCGCGAGTTGGACAAGCGCAAGGCCAACATCGAATTTGATGTGGCCAGCAATCCGGAATTCCTCAAGGAAGGCAATGCGGTTGAAGATTTCATGCGCCCCGACCGCGTAGTCGTGGGAACAGCCAATGAGCGTTCCCTTAGAGTGATGCGCGCGCTCTATCTGCCCTATGTGCGCAATCACGACCGCTTCATGTCGATGGGCATACGCGACGCCGAACTCACCAAATATGCGGCCAATGCCATGTTGGCCACGCGCATTTCGTTCATGAACGAAATGTCGAGTTTGTGCAAGCAACTCGGTGTGGATATCGAAAATGTGCGTGTGGGTATTGGTTCTGACAGTCGAATTGGCTATTCGTTTATTTACGCGGGTTGTGGTTACGGCGGGTCGTGTTTTCCCAAGGACGTGCAGTCACTGATTTATCAGACGCGTCAGGCAAAACTGAAGCCGCGCATACTGGCAGCGGTCGAGGAAACCAATGAGCTTCAGAAGCTAAACCTGTTCCGCGCGATCACGAAGCGCTTTGGCGTCAATCTGAAAGGCAAGGTCTTTGGCGTGTGGGGGCTGGCTTTCAAGCCGAACACGGATGACATGCGCGAGGCGCCCGCGGTGGTGTTGATTCGCAAGTTGATCGAGGCTGGTGCGCGGGTGCAAGCTTACGATCCGATTGCGATGATGGTGGCTCGCCGCACGCTGCCGCAACAATGGTTGAAATCCGGCGCGCTTAAATTGGCCAAAGATCAGTACGCCGCCTTGAAAGGCGTGGATGCGCTGGCGTTGGTCACCGAGTGGAAACCGTTCCGCTCGCCCGATTTGCACCTGATGCAGAAAATCATGCGCCAGCGGGTGATTTTTGACGGACGCAATCAGTACGAAAAGGCGGCTGTCATGGCGCAGGGCTTTGAATACAAGGGTATAGGCCGGTAGGCATATGGCGAGCGGGATTGATCTCCCGGCGAACGGCCAGGACGTCAATCCATGAGGCGTCGGGCGTTGGCGGTATCACCGCGATAGGCGTCGAATATCAGCTTTAGCGCCTGCGCCATGGTGACACGCGGGCGCCACGTGAGATCTCGGCGCGTATTGGTGATTTTTGGCACGCGGTTTTGCACGTCCTGATAACCCTTCCCGTAGTACGCCAGCGAGGTGGTTTCAATCAGCTTGACCTTGCGGGCATTGCCATACTCGTCATAGGTTTTTGCCAGCGACAGCATCATTTGCGCCAGCTCCCGGATTGAAAAATTGTTCTTCGGGTTCCCGATATTGTAGATGTTGCCGCTCGCAATGCCGTTCTTGTTGTCAATGATTTTCATCAGAGCATCAATGCCGTCATCGACATAGGTGAATGATCGCCGCTGTCGGCCGCCGTCGACCAGTTTGATGTTTTCACCACGCACGATGTGTCCCAGGAACTGAGTGATGACACGTGAACTGCCTTCCTTGGGTGTGTTGATCGAGTCAAGTCCCGAGCCAATCCAGTTGAAGGGGCGGAATAGCGTGTAATCGAGGCCCTGTTCCATACCGTAGGCGTGTATCACGCGATCCATCAATTGTTTGGCGCAGGAATAAATCCAGCGCGGCTTGTTTATCGGGCCGAGCACCAATGCTGACGATTCGGAATCGAATTCCTTGTCGCGCGACATGCCGTAGACTTCCGACGTCGATGGAAACACCAGGCGCTTGTGGTGTTTCACGCAGGAACGCACGATGGGGAGGTTCGCTTCGAAATCGAGTTCAAATACCCGCAGCGGCTCCTTGACATAGGTCGCGGGCGTGGCAATCGCTACCAGCGGCAGCACGGTATCGCACTTGCGAATGTGATATTCGATCCATTCCTTGTTGATGGTGATGTCGCCTTCAAAGAAATGGAAGCGCTCGTTGCCCAGCATTTCCGTGATGCGCTCGGTTCCCATGTCCATGCCGTACACTTCCCACGGCGTGATGGCAAGTATGCGTTTCGACAGGTGGTGGCCGATAAAACCGTTTACACCGAGGATCAGGATTTTTTTCACGCGATTGATTCCATTCATTGAGTCAGTAAGAGCGTGCCGGTGCCGGTCAGCGTCATGAAAGCGTGCGGCGTCAGGGGCCGGCCATCGAGCTCGGCGGCTGTGACGCGGAGCGTATGGCCGTCTGCGCAGCGCAACCTGAGTGTGCCGTCTTCAAGCGACAGTGTCGCGGGTGCTGGTGCCGCCAATGTGGCTTTTCCATCACAAAAAGTACCGAGTATTTTGAGCAGTCTGCCGTGAATGATGCAGAAAGCGCCGGGGTAGGGTGGGGCGACGGCACGCACCAGATTGTGTATCTTTGCAGCAGGCCAGCGCCAGTCGATCCGGCCATCGTCGGGTTTACGTCCGCCGAAGTAGCTGCCGGTGGTCAGGTCCTGCTCCGTCAAATTTGCGGTGCCTGCGATGAGTTGCGGCAAGGTGCGATCAAGCACGGTTTCCGCCGCCACGGTAACCTTGCGAAACACATCTAGCGCCGTGTCGTTCGGCAGAATAGGTATGGCCAGTTGATCTGCCAGCCGTCCGGCATCGGGCTTGGCGACCATTTCGTGTAGGCTGGCGCCGGTTTCGCGTTCGCCCTGGATGATGGCCCAGTTGACAGGCACGCGGCCGCGATATTTTGGCAGCAATGAGCCATGCATGTTGTAGGCGCCACGCCGGGCGAGCGCGAGTGCTTGCGGCGACAGCATAAAGCGATAGTAAAACGAAAACAGAAAGTCCGGTTGCTCAGCAGCGACGGATTCCAGCAAGCCCGGCTGGTTTGCTTCCGTGACCACAGTTACCGGTATGCCGTGCAGGCGTGCAAGTTCGGCGACACTGCCGAACCAGATGTTTTCATTGGGGTCATCCGCATGCGTATACACGCGTTGCACGGCTACGCGGTGCGCGAGCAGCACGGAAAGACAGCGAACGCCGACATCGTGATAAGCAAAAACAACGGCGGTGGTCATGCCTTATTCACGTCTGGACGCCGCTTTTTTCGGCTACGCGCTGTTCGAGCACAGCGTCGACCAGATAGCGCGGGCGTCCACGCACCTGTTCGTAGATGCGGCCGATGTATTCCCCCAGCAGGCCCAGCCCGAACAACACGATGCCGATGAGGAAGAATTGCAGAATGTCCCTGTCCCAAAGTGCCATGAAGCCTTCGCGCACGCCGCTGGCCTGTATCAGTCGAGAAATCATCACCACGATGTAGGTCGCCATGGCCGCCAGCGACACCAGTATGCCGAGTATGGAAAACAGTTGTAGCGGGGCCAGTGAAAAACCGGTCATCAGGTCGAAATTCAGGCGCAACAGTTTGTACATCGAATACTTGGATTCGCCTGCGGAGCGCTCTTCGTGAGCCACTTCGATTTCGGTCGGATTTTGCGCAAAGGAGTAAGCCAGCGCGGGGATGAAGGTGTTGACTTCGCGGCAGCTGTTGAGTGCGTTGATGATGTTGCGGCTGTAGGCGCGCAGCATGCAACCTTGATCGGTCATCTTGATGCGGGTGGTGCGTTCGCGGATGCGGTTAATTACACGCGAAGGCCAGCGGCGTAAAAACGAATCCTGACGGTTTCTGCGGATGGTGCCGACATAGTCGTGGCCGGCTTGCATCTGGGCGACGAGTGCGCCGATTTC
>SYEN01000154.1 GCA_005800795.1 Burkholderiales bacterium
ATCAAGATCGAGCGCCCCGGCATCGGCGACGACACGCGCCCGTGGGGACCGCCGTGGCTGCCGGATGAGAAAGGCGAGCCGACGCGTGATTCGACCTACTTCGGCAGCGCCAACCGCAACAAGCGCTCGATAGCGATTAATCTGGCGAACGACGCGGGTGCCGCACTGGTGCGGCGGCTTGCTGGTGGAGCCGATGTGTTGATCGAAAACTACAAAGTCGGCGATCTCGCGCGGCGCGGGCTGGATTACGCGACGCTGTCCAAACTCAATCCACGGCTGGTGTATTGCTCGATCACCGGTTTTGGCCAGACCGGGCCGCTGCGCGAACGGCCGGGTTATGACTATATATTCCAGGGTGTGGGCGGATTGATGAGCGTTACCGGTATTCCCGACGGCGAGCCCGGCGGCGGGCCGATGAAAATCGGTGCATCCATAGTTGATCTGTCCACCGGCCTATATGCAGGCGTGGCCATCCTTGCCGCGCTGCGTGAGCGCGACGCGAGCGGGCTGGGGCAGCATATCGATATGGCACTGTTCGACACCGTGGCAGCGCTCGCCATGCATCAGGCGGCGGGTTATTTTCAGACCGGCAAGGTGCCCACACGGCAGGGGAATTCCTCCGGCGGCATCATGATGCCGTATGAAACCTTCAAATGTGCCGACGGGCATCTGATTGTCGCCTGTGGCAACAATTCGCAGTGGCAGGGTTTGTGCAAGGCACTGGCGCGTGATGATCTTGCGGTTGATCCACGATTCGCTTCACCCTCAACACGCCAGATCAATCGCGATGCGGCGCTAAGCGAGCTGCGCCGCACCTTCGGCGAAAGTACCGTGGCTGATCTGGCAGCAAGGCTGGATGCGGGTGGCGTGCCCAATGGGCCGATTAACGATATCAAGCAAGTGTTCGAGATGGAGCAGGCACGCGAACGTGGGTTGCGCATTGATCTCGACCGCAGCGACGGTACCAAAGTGCCTGGCGTGCGCAATCCCATACGCATGAGCGCCACGCCGGTTGAGTACCGTGGCGCGGCACCGCAGTTGGGTGAGCATGCGGATGTGGTGTTGAAGGACTGGCTGGGCGCGAACGCGGTGGAGATTGATGCGTTGCGCGCTGCGGGTGCGCTGGAGTGACAGGGGCGATGCCGCACAACCGCATAAGCCCGATTCATCGGGAAGCCGCTGGTAAAATTGGCCACCCGCCTGATTGCAACCTATTCGCACCGCACCCGGAGAAGCCTTGGATATGAAATGCTCGAAACGATGGACATGGATGGCTGCTGCGCTGCTATCCGCGTATGCCTTGCCTTCCCACGCGCAGCAAAACTTTCCCACGCGCCCGCTGCGCGTGGTGGTGTTCCTGCCACCCGGCGGCGCCGCCGATGTGCTGGCGCGCGTGATGGCGCAAAAGCTGGGCGATCTGCTGGGCCAGACTGTGGTGGTCGATAACCGGCCGGGTTCCGGGGGTGTGATCGGCACCAATGTGGTCGCCAAGGCGCAGCCGGATGGCTACACGCTATTGCACAGCGGCATCACCATGCACGGCATCGGCCCGCATATTTATAAGGGCTTGCCGTACGACCCGGTGAAGGATTTTGCGCCAGTGATTCTCTCCGCGACCATGCCGGTATTCATGATGTCTCACTCGCAAGTGCCGGTGAAAACGGTGAGCGAAGCGGTGGCATTAGCCAAAAGTAAACCCAACGCCGTGAGCTGGGGCTCGCCGGGCACCGGCAGCGCGCCGCACATGGTGGGCGAACTGTTCAAAGTCGTCACTGCCATTCCCAGCCCGCACATCCCCTATAAGGGCAGCGGTACTGGCGCGCCGGCATTCGCTTCGGGTGAGGTGCAATTATTTTTCGACGCGGTCGCGGGACATCAGGCGTTCATCAAATCGGGGCGTGTGCGCGCGCTGGCGGTTACCAGCGCGGCGCGCGTGAGCGCCTATCCCGACGTGCCCACTATGAAGGAGGCCGGTTTCGGTCGTGTTGACGGGCTGGTGTGGTACGGTTTTCAGGCGCCCGCCGGCACGCCGCGTCCCGTGATCAACCGGCTCAATGCCGAATCCAACCGCGTGCTCGCGATGCCTGACGTTAAGGAAAAGCTCACCGCCGTCAGCATCGAAACCGCGGGTGGTACGCCAGAAGAATTTACCCGCTTCATCGCCGCGGAACTCGGCAAGTGGGGGCCGGTGGTGAAGGTTGCGGGGGCGAAGGTGGACTAGCCCGGGGATGAAAGGCGCCGGCGTTGCGTTGACCCTGAATCGTGAATAGTAAACAGCAAGCGGGGAGCTTCATTATGACTATCGGTACGGTGCAGACGCTCAACGTCAACACGCTGAAAAAATATTCGTCCGAAGCGCGCGTTAATCTGCCGCTGATAGCGTCGAAGGATTTTGTCACACGCATGAATTGTTATGAGCCGGGTCAAGTCACGCCGTTTCACGTGCACCCGAATGATGACGAAGTGATTTACTGCGTCGAAGGACGTGGCGCGATCACCTTCGCCGACCGGCCCGATTCGCCGCTGGTGCCGGGAACGGTGATCAGCCTGCCCGCCGGCCTGCCGCATGGCATCGCCGCTGCGAGTAACAGCCGCATGGTGGTGATCTACACCACCAACGCGGGTTACACCAGCGAGCGGCCGCAACATATCGCTGCGGAGGCGCGTATACCGCTGCCCTGCGAAAAATAAAATATTCAATGAAAACAAATACTTATAGTGATACGCTTATGAACCTAGGTCGAGTTGCCCGCACTGTTGCTGCAATGGCTGCGGTGTTCGGCACGGTCGCGGTCGTGGCTGCCCCTGCGGCTGCCCAACAAAATTATCCCAACCGGCCGATACGTTTTCTCGTGCCCAATGCGCCGGGTGGGGCCACCACCATCGTCGCGCGTCTCGTTGGCGACAAGCTTACGCATGCGTGGGGACAGCAGGTCATTATCGACAACCGTCCCGGTGGTAACAACATTGTGGCGGGTGAAACGCTGATGCGCTCTGCGCCCGACGGGCAAACCCTGCTTCTGGTGACTGCGGCACATGTCATCAATCCGACTGCGCATTCGAATCCGCTGTACAAGGAGATTCTTGAGCTTCCGCCCGTGGTGACGCTGGTAAATACCGAGTACTTGCTGGTGGTGAATGCTGCGGTGCCGGCGAACAATCTCAAGGAGTTCGTGGCGCTCGCCAAAGCGAAGCCAAGCCAGTTGAACGCTGCGGTGTCCAACGTCGGCGGCATACAACATCTTGCGCTTGAATATTTCAATGTACTGGCCGGCGTGAAACTGGTCGCCGTACCGTATCGCGGTGGCGGGCCAGGCATGGCCGATTTGGTTGGCGGGCAGGTGCAACTGGCATTCAACAACACACTCACCCTGCTGCCGCATATCAAAAGCGGAAAGATCCGCGCGCTCGGCGTCGGCGGCGAAACGCGGCTTTCAGTGTTGCCGCAGTTGCCGACTTTCTCGGAGCAGGGGCTGCCTGGTTACATTGTGAAGAACTGGATGGGCGTTGTCGTGCCCGCGCGCACGCCCAAGAACATCGTCGACAAGCTCGCCAGCGAAATCATCAAGATACAGGGCATGGCCGATTTCAAAGAAAAGCTCGCGCTGCAGGGCGTGGAGCCTTTCGTCAATGGGCCGGACAAATTCGCCGCGCTTATCAAGGCCGATCTCGCGGCGTTTGCCAAAGTTATCAAGGCGGCGAACATCCGGTTGGAGAACTAAGCCCTGAGCTGGACGTGTCCGGGCCGGTGCGGCATTGCTGCGGCTTTATCCCCGCCTATTTAACCAGCCGCGCCCACATCACCGTATTAGCTTTCAAAAAAGCGTCGAGTTTCTTGGCTGGGCCGTTGCCCGGCGTCACTCCCTGGTTGGCGCCGCGTCGATGACATCCTTCGACGCCAGCGCCATGGCCACGCCGTCACAGAGGATTTCTACTGTATTGTGAGGGTTGCCCGCCGGGCCGAGTAACGCGAACCCGATGGGTTTGTCGAGCACCGGGTAAACCGAGTTCAATGAAAGTGGGCGCATCCATCATCAAGACCACACGTTATCGTGGGGCGCTCTTACCACATGGTGATTTATATGAATGCACCAAACTAGTTCATCCCAGTTGGTATTCGGTTTATATTGGTGCGTGATAAGGAGGTTATAAAATTAAATTCCTTTAAAAACTGATACTTAAATATTGGAATGAATTTTGCTTTTTCTTGGTGCGTCGATTAAACAAAATGGAGCATAGTGATGGAAGCGCTAAAAATCAGTACTGACACGCTGTTTATCCTGCTGGGGGCGATCATGGTGCTGGCCATGCATTCGGGCTTCGCGTTTCTGGAGCTGGGTACGGTGCGCCGCAAAAATCAGGTCAACGCGCTGGTGAAGATCCTGTGCGATTTTTCGGTGTCGACGATGGCGTATTTTTTCATCGGTTACAGCGTGGCCTATGGTGTGGATTTTTTTGTCGGCGCGGAAAAGCTGGTGGAGAAAAGTGGTTTTGAAATCACCAAGTTTTTCTTCCTGCTGACGTTTGCAGCGGCTGTGCCGGCGATTATCTCCGGCGGCATAGCGGAGCGTTCAAAGTTCAGCACACAGTTGATTGCCACTGCGGTGATCGTCGGCCTGATTTATCCGTTCTTCGAGGGCATGGCGTGGAACAACAAGTTTGGTTTTCAGGATTGGGTCAAGGCCACCACCGGCGAGAATTTCCATGATTTTGCCGGCTCGGTGGTGGTGCACACGGTGGGCGGTTGGCTCGCGATCGTGGCAGTGATCCTGCTCGGTGCGCGCACCGGACGGTATCCGAAAAACGGCGGCGTGACTGCGCAGCCGCCGTCCTCCATTCCGTTTCTTGCGTTGGGCGCGTGGATACTGGCCGTGGGCTGGTTCGGGTTTAACGTGATGTCGGCGCAAACCATTGACAAGATTTCCGGTCTGGTGGCAGTGAATTCGCTGATGGCGATGGCGGGAGGCACCCTTGCGGCGCTAATCGCAGGGCGTAACGATCCGGGCTTCGTGCACAACGGTCCGCTGGCCGGTCTGGTGGCAGTGTGCGCAGGGTCGGATGTGATGCACCCCATCGGCGCGCTGGCCACCGGTGCGGTTGCGGGCGGCCTGTTTGTGTTCATGTTCACCCTGACGCAAAACCGCCTGAAGATCGACGACGTGCTGGGTGTGTGGCCCTTGCACGGGCTTTGCGGTGCGTGGGGCGGCATCGCCTGCGGCATCTTCGGTGTAAAGAGTATGGGCGGCCTTGGCGGCGTGAGCCTCGGCGCGCAGGTGATCGGCACGGCGCTGGGCATTGTTGTCGCCATCGTGGGCGCGGCGTTGCTTTATGGCATTCTCAAGGTGGTGATGGGTCTGCGGCTGACCGAGGAAGAAGAGTTTGATGGCTCGGATCTGAGCATCCACAAAATCAACGCGTCGCCGGAGCGCGGCGGCTGGTAGTCCACGCGAGAAGCCGGATGCAAAACAAGAAACGCGCCGTGGCGCGTTTTTTGATTGAGTCGAACCTGCCTCAGCCGTTGGCTATCACAGCCAACTAAAACTGACAGCGGCCAGTCTTACCGGCAACCAAACATTTGCCGTCCGAAGGTGTCGCCAAAGCCGGCGATCAGCGCGCCGACGCAAATCACAATCAGCACCACGCGCGTGGTGGCGAGCAGTTCGCCTTTCAGCATGATTTCATCGCCGGCATCGGGGCGCATGCGAATCACGCGCCAGCCGATGATGATGACTGCCATGATAATCGCGGCGGAACTGACGCTCGACAGCAGTTCCCACATGCAGTTTTGCCAGGCTGTGCGGCCCGCCAGCAGCAGCACGACGATCGAGACGTAAATGACGATGAGGTGGCGTTTCATGCTGCTATTTTAGCCCAGCGTTCGCCACCCGGTGGCGCGATACGCAGCGTGCCGGGGAATCAATACTGCACCGCGCCCGTCATCGCAACATTGCCCGATGGCCCGGCCGTCCACAATTGTGCCGATTTGCCGTCTGCCGACAGGATGCCGCCGACGGTGACCTTTTCGTTGTGGAACAACGGACTCACTGCGCGGTAATCGAGCTTGCGCACCGGTTTGCCCGCGTTGCGGCGCGAAAGATCCAACAGCAGCGTGGTTTGCAACGGACCGTGCACGATCAGACCAGGGTAGCCTTCTTCCTTGCGGCAGTAATCGAGATCATAGTGAATGCGATGCGCGTTGAAAATCAGCGCGGAGTAGCGAAACAGCATCGCCTCATCCGGCATCACCTCGTGACGCCACACCGGGTTGGTGGGCGCGGGTTTTCCCGGCGGTGGAGCGGCGCCGGGTGTCGCGGCGTCGCGGTAAACAATATCGTGTTCCTCGACCACGGCGATTTCATTTGCCACGGTAACCGTGTGCCGTACCGTGACAAACACGAGATTGCCGCTCTTGCCGGACTTCGGCTCCACCGACAGAATTTCCGATTCGCGCGCGAGCTTCTCGCCGATTTTGATCGGCCGGCGAAAATCCAGCCGCCCGCCCGCCCACATGCGGCGCGGGAGCGAGACGGGCGGCAAAAATCCGCCGCGCTTTGGGTGGCCATCGTGCGCGAGTTCGCGCGCAAGCGCCGTTTCCAGAAAATACGACCAGTGCCAGCCCTCGGGTATGGCATCACCTTCGCGCGGCTGTGGGTCGTCGCGGTCGAGGGTCGCGGCCATGGCGGCTATCGGCCACGCGGTGGCGAGATCGTGATGGGATTCTTTGCGGCCTATCCACTGGCGCAGGTGTTCGACGGAATCGGGCATGGTGTTCTCAGAGGGTGTAAAAAATAATCAATAAAAACAAATACTTAGGAATCTACTTCCGCGGTTTCTTTTTACTTGCATAGTAGACTTTCTCTACGGTCTCGCGCTCGATTTTGTAATGTTCTTCGAGCCCGATCAGCGTTTCAATATCGTGGCGCGCGGTCACCCATTCCTGTGGCGTCATGCCGGTGTAGTCGCTGGTCTTTTTGATTTCCAGCAGCGCGCGGCGCATGAAGTGAAACTGTACGCCCACCGACAAAATCGCATCGATGCAGCCAGCGTAGCCCATGTCTTTGAGTTGTGCATTCGAATACAGCGGACGGTTGTCGCGGTTGCCGCGGCTTTGCACATACACCATGGGCAGCTTGCATTGTCTGGGCGCGTTCATCGTTTCCTTGTGCGTACGCGGAAAAATCAACCCCATGTCAGCGCCCGCCTCACGCGCCACCAGCATGCGTTTCACCGCTTCGTTGTAGCCTTGTTCGCGGCAGGCATCCGAACGCGCGATGATGACGAAATCCTTGTCCCCGTCGTTTGGATCGTCGCGCTGCACGCAGGCGAGCTTGATTTTGTCGCGATATTCGTTGATCGGAATATTGTGTGCGACATAGGTGTGATAGTGCGCGCGCTTGGGGAACAACTGGTCCTCGATGTGCACGCCGGCAATGCCCGCACGAATGCACTCGCGGATGGTGCGCATGGTGTGCAGCGGCTCGCCCCAGCCCGCGCCGGCGTCCATCACCACCGGTATCTTCAGTCCATTGGCAATGTTGCCCGCCAGCCCGATCTGCTCCGTCATGGTCAACTGCGGCTCACTGATGGTGGTGCTGCCGCCGGTGACAAAACCACCGACATACAGACTCTTGAAACCGACGCTCTGAATCAGCTTGCCGGTGAGCGCGTCATGCGCGGTGGGCAGTTCCAGAAACCTGCCGGCGTTGACAAGTTTGCGAAGGGCAGTGGTGGCGCGGTACATGGGTGGATTTCCTTGCGTGCGTTTTTACGAGAGCACGTATTTTACAGGAGGGCGCTCGCCGGATTGGCATCCCGCTACCTGGGTGCCGCCGCCGTGGCAGCAAAGGACGGCCGCCGCGCGAAAGCATCAAACCACGCCGCCAGTTTGGGGCGGCCGTTACGCCACGCGCAGGCTGGGATACGCTCAGCGTGGCCCAGCGCGCAGGAGAGCGTCATTTGCGCGAGGTTAAGCGGCCCCTGCATCACCGGGTGATCGATGGTGTTTTCCCATAAATCCAGCATGCGTGCCGCGCGCGCCGCTTCGTGCGCGAGCGTGGTGGGTGAACGTTCGTTCTCAGCCCGTGCCAGCTCGCGTGACCACACGGCGAAGCCGTCGATCAGACTGTGCGCCAGCGCGTCGATGCGGCGCGGTTCCCAGCCGGCGCTTCCCGCAGGCCAATCGAACTGCGGTTTGCCGTCAAGATGATCGAGGTAAGCCGCGATCAGCCCGGATTCTTCCATCGCCACGCCGTCGTCGCGAACAAGATACGGCACCCGGCCTGAAGGATTAATCTTGTAGTAGGGGCTGTCTTTCTGGCGCGTGGGTGCGAGAATGATCTCGACCCGATTCGCCAGGTTTTTTTCGAGTATGACCATGCGTACCGTGCGCGCGTAAGGAGAGCCTGGGGTGATGTAGAGTTTCATCATGCGTGTCCGGTGAACGTTGAATAATATTTTCAGGTTATAGCCAGCGCCGCACCCGGGCGCAATAGCGCGCGTAGTCGTCGCCGAACAGCGCGCGCAGTGCAAGCTCTTCGGGCACGATTTGCCACTGCTGAATGATCCAAAAAAATATCAATATAAACAATGGGTTAAATAAACCACCCAACCATACTATCCACGCTGCCAGCAGCAGTGCGTCGGCCACATAAATCGGATTGCGCGACAAGCGGAACACCCCGGTGGTGATAAGGCGCGTCGCCCGTGAAGGCCGCAGCGGATTGATCGTTGTGCCGGCGCGGATAAACGCGACGACGGCGGCGAACGCCAATATCAGGCCGCCAACGGCCAACGCGACCGCCAAGGGAGCGAGCAGCGCGGATTCGATTCGGGCCGACGGCAGCTCGCGATCCACGGCCCACATCGCCGCAGCGATTGCGGCTGCGATCAGCGGTGGCGGAATTTTCGGATTCATACGTTACGCATTATAGTTGCGCCACCATTAATCTACGGGCCATCCCCGGGAGTTTGCTTTGACGAACACAACCAAAAAATACCGCTTTCTGATGATCCAGGCCTTTGACCTGCCTACAGGATCAAAATACCTGCACCGTGCAACCGAAGGGCCGAAGGAATCGCGCCTGATGAATCACGAAACCTTGGTGGACATTCTGGCCGATGTTGAATGGGATTTGCATCGCGGGCCGCTGGCCACTTACGGCGACTGGCCCGTCGAAAGTCGCGAGGAATTCGGTTTGGTCGCGGCCGGGCGATTGCCCATCGTGCGCGAGGCCTGCGAGAGCGGCAAATTCAACGGCATCGTGCTTTTGGGCGGCGGCGAGCCGGGTTTTCCGGAGTCCCGCGAAATCGCGCGGCCCTTCGGCATCCCGGTGGTGTCGTGCGCCTTCGCGCAAATGCACTACGCGAGCACGCTGGGGAACAAATTCAGCGTGATCGATCTCACCGAAATTCACAACATGTATTACTACGATCTGGTGGTGCGGCACCGTTTTGATCACCGCTGTGCCTCGATACGCAACCTCGAAAGCCCGTTCCCGCGGCCGCCGCACACCGAGGGGCTGATCCCGCGCAAGGAGAAAGAAAAAATCCTGCGCGGCGAACGCTGTGAGATTCTGGAATCTGCGGTGACGGCGGCGGTGGAGGCCATCGAGGAAGACGGCGCCGAGGTTCTCACCTTTGGCTGCTCAGGCCTGTTTTTCCTGCGACCGTTTCTGGCGCAGCGATTGCAGGCATTGGGCTGGGATGTGCCGGTGCTCGAAGGCTATCAGTGCGCCATCACGCTGGCAAAATCCATGGTTGACCTGAAAGTGTGCTCCAGTGGCCTGACGTTTCCGCCGGACCGGCCGAAGAAGTGGCGGCGCAAGAAAGTGTTTTAGCGCTTCAGTTCCACCATAAATCAGCCACCCCGAAATTTGCTGTGGTTCGTACAAGCGCACGACGAGGCTGACCGTTACTTTTCTTCCGCAGGTGTGGATGTCGCCGGCCCCATGCCCCACACCTGAATGATGGTTTCCTCATCTTTTGCGCCGTCATAGTGTATGCCCTTGGCGCGGTGAAAGACGTAGCTCCCGGCGGGCGCGGGCACCGTGCTGCCCGGGTCATATTTGCTACCGGTGCCTTGCCACCACGTGCCGGAGATCACGACGAAAAAGCGGTCGTTTGGATGAAAATGCGGTCGGCTGAATTTGCCGGGATACCACTTGATGCGCGCCACGTAGGGGCCGGGCTTGTGTGGGTCGCCAAACAGAATGGCGGACTCGTTGTTGCCATTCGGATTTTTCACCCAGCGGATTTCCGAGGGCGGTGTGAAATCCACCCAACCGCGGTTGAGGTCGGCGGCGTGATTGGCGAGAGGAGCGAACGACGAAGCCAGAGCGACGATATGCGCCCCCAAAAATAACACAAAGCGTTTGTGCATGATGCCTCTTGACGTCGGGTTTGCGGCGGCTTGACTGTAGGAGCCCAAGACGGCGGGTATTGCATGTATCTGGCTTTGCTGGTTAATGTAATCGTAAGTATTTGTTTTATATAATTTGGTAATTAGGGCGTTTCGTAACCAAAGTATCCTAGGGGATACCGATGGTTACCAGAGCGAAAACAGGTGGTCCACACACGATATTTAGTTGTGCGGCCAACTATTTGAGGGGTCGCAAGTGCTTTTTTTGCGGTTCC
>SYEN01000155.1 GCA_005800795.1 Burkholderiales bacterium
ATTTCGCCATCGAGTCGCAACGCACCACTGGCAAGACACCGTATGAGGCGATGTACGAAGCCTGCCTCGTGCGATTTCGCCCCATCATGATGACCACGCTGGCCGCGTTGATGGGCACACTGCCGATCGCGCTGGGCTGGGGTGCGGGCGCGGAAGCGCGGCGGCCATTGGGTTTGGCCGTGGTGGGCGGGCTGCTGCTGTCGCAACTACTCACGCTCTACATCACGCCGGTGATTTATGTGTATCTGGAGGCGGCGCGCGGGTGGGTTGCGGGGCGACCGAAGCGACATGTCGTCGATCACGAAGCAAGCAAGATTGATGGAGCGCCAGAGGCAAAACATAATTTGCCGTCTGTGCAAGTGTCAGCGAAAATCAATTCTCCGTAAGTGCCATAGATCTCGCGTTTCGACTTTCAGTGGGAATACGACAATGCGCCCGTTTCTGCGTGCTGGTGCTTTAGAAAAGGTGGCCGGTAATCCTGTGGTTGAGGCTACGCTAACCTTTGTGGCCGCGACGATTGGCGGTCCGCTTGCGCCAGTTATACCAGTGCTGACCAAGTCACTGGCGAGTGAACGCCAAAAGGTGCGAATCGAGGCCTTTCTGGTTGATGTCGAACATACTCTAAATTCGTTCGAGGATCGGCTACGCGACCTTTCTGATGCCCAGTACAAGCTTTTGAATGAAAGTATTTTGGCGGCGCTAAATACGACCGAGCAAGAAAAACTTCGTTTATTGAGATCGTGTGTCAAAAACTCACTTGATATGCCTGATGTCGATCCAATGGAGGCAGTTGCATTATCTCGAATTATTCACGATATATCAGTTGAAGAAGCGCTATTCGTGGTTCGCAACTTCAGCTATCAATGCGTCACTATCTCCAGTTCGGGTGCGCCAAGCAAGGAGGACGCAACGATCCTTTGCATTAGCCCGGGGTCTCGTGAAGAGATGGTTGTTAGTGGCTTAACCACACTCGGCCTACTGATGACGGGCGAGCCAACTTTGGGCCAATTGCTGCGATGGTCGCGCTTAGTCGCAAAGTTTATTGTCCTATTGCGTGATACCAAATAGGGTGTGCTACCTCTTACCGTTTCATTGCGGATTTATTCGAATAAGTCGCCACGAACGCCGTCTTTCTATCCGCAATAGAGTATCGGATTTAGGCGCAATGCGAGAGAAATGTCGTGCGTTTGGAGCGAATAGGGTAGTTCTGAGTTAACTTCCTAAGGAGAGCAACATGGCCAGAACCCGCATCTCGCTCATTGGTGAACTTTACGATTGCGTCGATCCTCTTTTCAGCGGGGCGATACAGCCAGCCGGTATTGAACTGGCCGTCACGCGTTCGCCTTCACCCGAGGCCATGCGCAGGCAACTCACGGCTTGGGAATTCGACATCTGTGAAATGGCTTTCGCTGCTTATTTGATCGCACGCAAGCAGGGTGCCGATGTCACGGCGATTCCGGTGTTTCCGCGAAGGGCCTTTTTCCATACCAATTTTATGTGCCACAAGGATGCGGGAATCAGCAGCCCACAGGGCATCACGGGCAAGCGCATCGGCGTTGCCGAGTATGTGCAATCGGCGACGTTGTGGGCGCGTGGCGTGCTTGAACATGACTTTGCCTTGAATTCTCGCGAGACGCACTGGTACGTCGAGCGTGCCGGTTCGGGAAGTACCGGCGAAGTGCTGGGGTTTAAACTGCCGCGCGAGCTATCCGTGCAGCAAACGCCCGGCGGCAAGAGCCTCGTTGCTATGCTGACCGCTGCGGAATTGGACATGGCGTGGGTTGGTGGCAGCGCTCAGGCACAAGCCGATGCCGCGCTGCGCCCGTTGTTTGCCGATGCCATTACCGAAGGCCGACGTTATTTCGCCGCGCATGGCTACGTGCCGGCAAACCACATGTACATGGTGCGCGGGAGTCTGGCGCGTGAGCAACCGGCGCTGGTGGCGAATTTGTATCGGGCGTTTTGTGAGTCTCGGGCACAGGCGCAGCAGCATTTGCCGCACGGCCAGGCGCCGGGCCTGCTGTTTGGTAACCAGGCATTGGCCACGACGTGTGAATCGATCACGGGCGACCCTTTTGCCTACGGTATCCGTGCCAATCGTGCGATGCTCGAAACCGTGATTCAGCTGTGTCGGGAGCAGGGGATGGTTCGTGACACCCCGACGGTCGAGCAAATGTTCGTTTCGGGGATGGATTGATGGTGGCAGGCGCCAGGGTGCCGCCAACATCAGAGGATTTTAAAACATCAATTAAAACAGATACTTATGATTTTTGATGTTTCGTGCTCCCTGCAATCCGAAGCGTTCCGCCCGGTACATCGCGAATTTTCGCCATTACCGCGCTACTGGCCGCACCGGTCAATGTCCCCGCGCGATCCTTCAGGTAAAGCTATCGCCCGCCCGCTGTGTTGCCTTTGACGGGTATTGGCGCGACGCGTGACATCGCGGAAACTGCACGACGAGGTTCAGCGCCGTGTGATTAAATCCGAATGGCGCGCAGTTGTAGAGGAACCGCCACGCTGTTGCCGCGCGGGGATCGAAGGCGCTGGTCAGCCCTGTGCAGGGTGAAACCGGTATGTGGGCCAGGGCCATAAAAATGCCCAACGTAAAAATTCATTAAAAACAAGGACTTAAAATGACAGTAGAAAAAGCCACCACCCGCAGTGACGATCACTACTTCATGTATTTTCCTGGCAACTATCGCTGGTCGGCGGCGTTCATCAGCATGCTGGGCACCTCAACCTGGGGCGGTTCGGATATCGGCGAGGTCGACCGCATCGGCCGTTTGCTGAAGGCCGCGCCGAAACAAACCGACGAAGCGTGGTTCGAGGCCTGCTTGCAGATCGCCGATGAAACGCGCGCCCACGCGGCCAAGTATGAAAAATCCGGCCATCGTGTGTCGGCCGCACCGTTTTATCTGCGTGCCTGCAAGTATTACCAGATGGCCGAGCGCTTTCGCACGCCCAAGGATGCGCGCACGCTGGAGATATACCAGAACAGCATTGACTGCTTTCATGCGTTCACGCGCATGACCGATGTCAAAATCGAAATCGTCGAAGTGCCGTTTGTCGATGGCAGCATGCCGGGCTACTTCGTGCATGCACAAAACAGCAGCGCGGCGAAAAAGCCCGCCGTGGTGTTTTTTGATGGCCTTGATGTAACGAAAGAATTGCTCTACATGCGCGGCGTGCCCGATCTTATCAAGCGCGGCATATCGGTACTGATCATGGATGGTCCCGGCACCGGCGAAGCGATCCGGTTTCGGAAACACTATCTGCGCCACGACTACGAAGTGGCCGGCTCGGCGTGCGTCGATTGGCTGGAAAAACGTGCCGATGTGAACCCGAAGAAAATCGGCATCGTGGCCAACAGCCTCGGCGGGTATTACGCGCCGCGCTGCGCCTCGATGGAGCCGCGCTTTGCCGCGTGCGTGGCGTGGGGCGCAATCTGGGATTACTACGCCACGTGGAAACGCCGCATCGATGCTGCGTTCAACGCGGCGATGTCGGTGCCGGGCCACCATATCATGTGGATCCTCGGCGTCGATACACTGGAGGCCGCGCTGAAAAAACTCGAGGCGTACCGGCTAGACGGCGTTGTGCAAAAAATGCGCTGCCCGTTTCTGGTCGCGCATGGCGCAGAGGATGAACAAGTGCCGCTGGTTGACGCGCAGGCGCTCTACAACGCCAGCGGTTCGGCAGATAAAACGCTGCGGGTGTTCACGCCCGAGGAAGGCGGCGCGCAGCACTGCATGCGCGATTACGCGGTGCTGGGCGTGGCAGAGATGTGGAACTGGTTTGAAGACAAGCTGGTGAAAAGCTGACATGCGGCGCGTTCAAGTGGCGGTGATGGCGCTTGCGTGTTCCGGAATCGCCTGCGCACAGGACTATCCCGCAAAGCCGCTGCGCTACATCGTCCCGTTTGGCGCAGGTGGTCCCACCGACACACAGGCGCGCTGGGTGGCACAAAAACTCAACGCAGCCTTCGAGCAAACCGTGATTATTGATAATCGCCCGGCGGCAGGCGGCGTGCCAGGCACCGCAGCTGTCGTCAAAAGCCTGCCGGATGGTTACACGCTGCTCGCGGGCAACCCCGGCCCGCTCACCGTGGCGCCGGCCATCAACGCCAATCTGCCATATGACACGCTGCGTGATTTCACGCCGGTGATCCTTATCGCCAAAAGCGCGAGCGTACTGGTGGTGCATCCGGCGATTCCGGCGAAGAATCTTAAGGAATTTCTCGCACTCGCCAAGGCGCGCCCGGGCCGGTTGAATTACGGCACGCCGGGTGTGGGCACGGTCGGACATTTGTCGACGGAATCGTTCGCTCGACGTACAGGTATCAGCGTGGTGCACGTGCCGTACAAAGGTGGCGTTAACCAGTACACCATCGAGTTGATGTCGGGCTACATCGAATTTGCCACCATGCAAATTTTTAACATCGCGCCGTTCGTCCGCCAAGGCAAGCTGCGCGCTGGGCGTCACCTCGCTTACGCGTTCGCCCGCGTTGCCCGAAGTCGAAACCCTGCACGCGCAGGGTCTGACCGATTTTGAAAACTACAACTGGAATGCCGTGCTGATGCCGCCCAAAACGCCCGCCGTCATCGTGGGCAAAATTCAGGGGGTGCTCGCAGCTGCAATCAGGGAAAGCCGCGACCTTTTCATCGGCCAAGGGCAGGAGCCGGGCGGCGAAAGTGGCGAGCAACTCACCGCGTTCATGCGCGCGGAAATCGAGCGTTACGAAAAAACCG
>SYEN01000156.1 GCA_005800795.1 Burkholderiales bacterium
CGGAGATCCGCCGCTGGTTGATCGGGCGGGAGCTGTTCGAACAGGGCAGTTGATTCGTGCGGCGGCGCACTACCGCCGCAATCCCAATTGCTCCGCCAACTGTTCGTAGAGCTGATACTGGTCGCGCACGAATTTCTCCGTGTCGGCGAAACTGCGCACCGACGGAATGCCGCCGAGGTTGCTGCAGGTAAACTGCGTCTGCCCGCCAAGCAGCGATGCCGTGATTTCACCTGACCCTTTGTATGGCACACCGACCGCGGCACTCTTGGGTAAACCGGCAAGATTGAACAAGTACTGAGGGCCAAAGTTTTGTATCGTGCCTTCGCCGACAGTGGCGAAATTCAATTTGCCCGGCTGTCTGCCGATCTCAATCACCAATTCCTTCATTGATGCATACGGCGCATTACCACGCACCGCGCACACGTAGGGGTTGGTCTCAAGCACAGACAGCAGTTCGAACTCATCCCAGCGATACGGCGTCTTGCGATCCACCGCCGGCAAAATCACCTGCGACGCAATGCGCGCAAGCAGCAAGCGGTAACCATCCGGAGCGGCATTGCGCACCGCCAGCGTGCCGATGGCGCCCGAAGCGCCCGGCTGATTCATCACCACCATCGATTGCCCATCAAGATGGCGCAGCGCGTGCTGAGCCAGCGTGCGCGCAGCAAGATCAGCGTCGCTGCCGGCTGTGTAGGGCACCACGAGTAGGATTGGGCGCTTGGGATATTGCGCGGCTGCTGCAGTAGACATCGCAATGAAGACGGCGGCAATGACCGTCAAGAAAAAAATGGGGCGCATGTATGGCATACCGTGCAGTATAAGGGCTAGGGCGCGAATATCGGATAAACTGAAAAAGTAATGATTCACCCCGGCTGACAGAGCGAGGACATGATGAAGAAATATGAACTTACCCAGTCACTCCAGCGCTACTGCAGCGTGCCCGCGAAAGCAGCCTCCATGCAACATTGACTTCGGCCGCGTACTTCCCCACGTCGACCTCAGGGCAATGTCCGGTTAATCTTCATCGGAGAACGCGAACGGCATTGGCAATAATGTAAGCGCCCAGTACCAGTAGGGCGATAAAGAACACTGTCCGAAATCGTTGTTCGGCGATACCTTTGCGGATCCATTGCCCTCCGATCATCCCAGCAATAGCCGGAAGTACGGCGACGCTGGACAAGATGCCGTGATCGACAGTAAGGACGCCTGCCTGCTGCAACGCGACTGCCAATGCTAGTGCTGTAGCCGCAAACAGTATTCCCATCGCCTGAACGAGTACATCCCGCGGCAGGCCTATGGCTTGAAGGAACATGACGCCTGGCACGACAGCGGTTCCGGTCATTCCTGTCAACGCGCCGCTTACCGCCCCAATCAGAGGGCCAGCCCATCTTTCGTACCGGGCCTGGATCGTCAGTCTTATCCCGACCAAGCTTACCAAGGCATACGTGACGAGCAGCGCTCCAAGCAGAGCGGTAAGCAGCGAAGGATTCAGGCGCTTCAGTGCGGCCACGCCGATCCAGACCGTCACCGTAGCCATCACGAGGAACAGCCAGAGTCTATGGAAGATGACCTTCGCGTTGCCGCCAACAACCGACTGCCAGAGATTAGTGACGAAGGCCGGTACAACTAGAAGTGCCATCGCAGTCTGCAGATCGAGCGCCACAGTCAGCAGCCCCAAGCTCACCGGCGGAAGCCCGAGGCCAATCACGCCCTTGACGGTGCCTGCGAGGAAGAACGTGCCGAGTACTACGATCACAGTGATCCAATCAAACAAATTGCTCTCCTAGCTGTCGTTGCAGTACCCATACTAGACGGTTGACGTCAACTGATGTTTCACGTATGAATAAAATATGCGTGGCGAAGCCCATATCGCGACCGTAGCATCCCTGATTGGCGATCCGGCACGCGCCGGCATCCTGACGACACTCGCGGATGGTCGCGCGTTGCCAGCTGGCGAGCTGGCAACCTCTGCTGGCCTTTCGCCTTCCGCGGCCAGTGCGCATTTGAATAAATTGCTGGAAGGTGGCCTGCTTGCGCTCGAGTGCCAGGGTCGCCATCGCTACTACCGGCTGGCGGGGCCGGGGATCGCGGACGCACTGGAGAGCTTGGCGCTGATTGCCGGGCGACCAAGCCGTGCTGGGGTCGTGCGCTCGCCGCAGGTTGAAGCGCTGCGCTACGCCCGATGCTGCTACGATCATCTCGCTGGCGAACTCGGCGTGGGGATAGCTATGGCCCTGGAGGACCGCGGACTGATTGCTTCGGTCGGACCGGGTAAGCGCGTGGATGTCACCTTAGCTGGTGTGGCGTGGTTCGAGGCCATGTTCGGCATTGATGTGCGCAAGCTCAAACCTGGCCGGCATGGATTGGCATGCCGATGTCTGGATTGGACAGAGCGCCGCCATCACCTGGCCGGGCCGCTCGGTACCCGATTGCTCCAGTGCTACTTTGAACTGGCATGGCTGAGGCGAACGCCTCAATCCCGTGCGGTGCGGCTTACCCAGAAAGGCCGCGATAGCCTGCAGGCGCTTCTTGGAATCAGCACTCGCACGTCGTAGCGTCTGCCGACTAGCAAGCCGAAGAAATCATGAAACATTCCCTTGTTTCGTTAGTTTAAACAACTGAAACGTGCGCAGTTCTTCTGCTTCCACCGTTTAACAGGTGCAGCAATCACGTGCCATGCCCTTATGGGAACAAGCTTATGCTCACGCCTCTGTGCAGACGAACGTGGCCGCGCTACCATTCGAAGTTAGCGCGGCGCGTTTCGGCACATTACTTAAGCTTCTGATTTAATTAACTTTATTATAACCACATGACCAGCCTCTCAACATCATTAACCGAACTGCTCGGCACACGCCTGCCGATTATTCAAGCGCCCATGGCGGGAGGCATCACCACACCCGCGCTGGTGGCGGCGGCTGGCAATGCGGGCGCGCTGGGTTCGTTCGGCTTTGCGTATACCCAACCCGAAGCGATGGCGCGCGACATCGAAGCCGTGCGTGCGCTCACCAAGGCGCCAATCAACGCAAATTTTTTTGTCAACGCACCGCCCACGCCTATTGATGCCGGCTCGCAGCGCGACGCGATTGATGCCGTCGCCGGCTACTACGCCGCGCTGGGTCTGCCCGCACCGCAACCGGTGAAAGCGCCGTACGCGCCCGATCTCGACGTGCAGCTCAATATGATCGAAGACCTGAAACCCGAGGTGCTAACATTTCACCTCGGCGATTTGCCTGCTGTGCGCTTGCAGCGCCTGCGGGCGCTGGGCATCAAGACCGGTGGCAGCGCCACCTGCGTCGAAGAAGCGCGGCATCTCGAAGCGCTAGGCGTGGATTTCATCATCGCGCAAGGTGGCGAAGCGGGTGGCCATCGCGGCTCCTATCTGCGTAATCCGTACGAAGCCATGACCGGCACACTGGCACTCACGCGGCTCATTGTTCGTGCAGTGAAGATCCCCGTGGTGGCCGCCGGCGGCATCATGGATGGCGCCGGCATCGCCGCAGCACTCGCGCTCGGCGCACACGGGGCGCAACTCGGCACCGCGTTTATTCCGTGCACGGAATCCGGCGCACCCGCCGTGCACAAGCAGCACCTGCTGGCTGCGCGTGAAGACACCACGACGATCACGGAAAAATTCTCCGGCAAACCCGCGCGAGGCCTCGCCAACCGCTACATGCGCGAGATGAATGGCGCCAACGCGCCGCAACTCGCCTTTCCCGCGCAAAATGCGTTGACGGGACCGCTGCGGGCGGCATCGGCCAAGGCGGGCAATCCCGATTTTGTGTCGATGTGGGCGGGACAGGCCGCGCCGCTGGCGCGGGAAATGTCCGCAGCGCAACTGGTGATCACGCTGGAACACGAAACGCTGGAAGCCATCGAACGCCTTTCATCACTCAACCGCTGACAAACCACCATGGCACACCCCATCGAATTCTACTTCGACTTTTCGTCACCCTACGGCTACCTCGCCGGCGAGAAAATCAACGCGCTCGCCGCGAAGCAGGGTCGCACGGTGAACTGGCGGCCCATCCTGCTGGGCGCGGTGTTCAAGGTGAATGGGCAAAAGCCGCTGACGATGATTCCGATGAAAGACAGCTACGCCGTACGCGACATTGTGCGTTCGGCGCGATTCATGGGCTTGCCAATCAAAATGCCGTCGAAATTTCCGATCAATGGGATAGCGCCGACGCGGGCTTTCTACTGGTTGAACGAAAGGAACGCCACACAGGCACAACAGTTTGCACTCGCGTGTTTTCGGGCACTCTTTGTTGATGACCAGGATATTTCCAAGCCTGAAGTCGTGGCTGCCGTGGCGAAGACGCTGGGCATCGCCGAAGGCGAAATTCTTGATGCCATGAACAGCGAGGCGGTAAAGGACACCACGCGCAAGGCCGTCGATGCCGCCATCGCTGCCGGCGTGTTCGGCTCACCTTATGTTGTGGTCGACGGTGAACCGTTCTGGGGCGCGGACCGGTTGGATCAGGTGGCGCGATGGATGGAAAAAGGACCGTGGTGAAAGTTCTTCCGCAGATTTCTCCAACGCCCACGAATATCCCAACCCCGTCATTCTGGCGAAGGGCAGAATCCAGTCTGTCCACTCATGCGAAGCATCTTGAATCATGATCCCTCAGATCGCTTTACGCTCTGGATTCTGGCCTTCGCCAGAATGACGCGTTTGCGTTTTTGATTTTATGCCTGCTTCCGCACAAATCCTGCAAGCGCTGCAAACCAACATCGTCACGCTCAAAGTCGACGCCATC